>JASIGS010000358.1 GCA_030052355.1 Streptosporangiaceae bacterium
GGCGGCGCGGGCGGCAGCAGGCTCGCCAGCTCTTCTTCGGGTCTCACAAGTCCTCCCGCGCGTGTGCTGGTCTGCCAGCGGGCAGCGGTGACAACTCGGCCGCGAGCCGCTGCCTCGCCCGGTGCAGGCGAGACTTCACCGTGCCGACCGAGATGCCCAGTGCGACAGCGGCCGCCTGCTGATCGAGCCCGGTATAGACGCACAGCTCAACGACCTCGCGGTGCTGCCGCGGCAGCCGGCCGACCGCCGTGCGCAGCGCGGCGAGCTGCCGTTCGTCATCCAGCCGGCCCGCCACCAGGTCGGCCGGATCAGCAGGGCCGGCCGCGCTGGCGGCATCGGCCCCGGCTCGGTAGATGGCGGCCTCGTAGCGCATCCGTGCGCGGCGGGCGTTGCGCAGCACTCCCCTGGCGACGCCCAGCAGCCAGGGCAGAGCCGACTCTCGGTCCAGTACTACTTCCCCGCGGCGCCGCCACGCCTGCAGGAACACCGCCGCCGTCAGGTCCTCGGCGTCCGACCAGTTGCCGGTGTGGCGCAGCAGGTAGTTGTACACGGGCGTCGCATGCCGGTCGAATAGCAGGCCGAATGCATCGTGCTGACCATCGGCCGCTGCCTGCCAGAGCGCCGCGTCGCCATGCCCGGTGCTCACGAGGCTCGTCACGTTCCCTTAGTGTCCGGCGCCGCCTGCCAGGTTCCCGTCCAGCGAGGGACGCCAGCCGCGCGATGCCCGCGTCGGGTCCGGGGTTGCCCCGAGGGCAGCTCTGACGGCTAGGGTTGCACTCCGTGGTCACCTTCCGCCATCCCGGCACCGTGCTCACCGACCGGACGTTCAGCGTGCCGCTGGACCACTCAAGGCCGGACGGCGAGCAGATCGAGATATTCGCGCGCGAGGTGGTCGCGACCGCCAGCGCCGGCGCGGACCTGCCGTGGCTCGTCTTCCTGCAGGGCGGCCCCGGCTTTGGCGCGCAGCGGCCGGTCAGCCGCGATGCCTGGCTGGAACGGGCGCTCCGGGACTTCCGGGTCCTGCTGCTCGACCAGCGCGGCACCGGCATGTCGACGCCGGCGAACCGGCTGACGCTCGCGCGGCTCGGCGGCCCGGCCGCCCAGGCCGATTATCTCGCGCACTTCCGCGCCGACTCGATCGTCGCCGATGCCGAGCTGATCAGGCGGCAGGTGACGGGTGGCGCGCCGTGGAGCGTCCTCGGCCAGAGCTTCGGCGGGTTCTGCGCGGTTAGCTATCTGTCACTGGCACCCGGAGGGATCCGCGAGGCCTTCATCACCGGCGGCCTGCCGGGCCTGACGACGACGGCCGACGACGTCTACCGGCTTACGTACCGGCAGGTTGCCGCGAACAACCGCGCGCACTACGACCGGTATCCGGAGGATGTCGAGCTGGCCAGGAACGTCGCGAGAGCGCTGTCCGCCGCTCCGGTCACGCTGCCCGATGGCAGCCGGCTCACCGTCGAGCGGTTCCAGTCGGTGGGCCAGATGCTCGGTTCCGGCGACGGCAGCCACCGGCTGCACTACCTGCTCGAAGACCCGTTCGCCGGAACGCAGCTGAGCGACGACTTCCTGCACCGGATGAACCAGTACCTGACGTTCGCTGCCGGACCGCTGTACGCGGTGCTGCACGAGGCGTGCTACGCGCAGGGCGCGGCGACCAACTGGTCGGCGCAGCGGATCAGGGCCGAGTTCGGTGAGTTCGACGCCGCCCGGGCCATCGACGGTGATGAGCCGCTGCTGCTCACCGGCGAGATGATCTACCCGTGGATCTTCGAGCACGATCCGGTGCTGCGGCCCCTCACCGACGCCGCCGCCCTGCTCGCGGAGAAGCAAGACTGGCCCCGGCTCTACGACCCGGCGCAGCTCGCCCGCACCGATGTCCCGGTGAGCGCGGCGATCTACTACGACGACATGTACGTGCCGCGCGAGCTGTCGGTGCGGACAGCGCAGTCGATCACCGGCCTGCGGCCGTGGGTCACCAGCGAGTACCAGCACGACGGGCTGCGGGTGAGCAACGGCGCCGTGCTCGACCGGCTGATAGCGCTGGCCCGCGGCGAGGCGTGAGCAGGCCGCCTGGCGCTGCGGCTAAGCTGCACGCGTGATGCGGACCTGCCTGTGCCTGATCAGGCGGCGGTCGGCCGACGGCCCTCAGCTGCTGCTCGGGCTTAAGAAGACCGGCTTCGGCGAGGGGAAGTGGGTCGGGCTCGGCGGCCACATCGAGCCTGGTGAGAAACCAGAGGCGGCTGCGGTCCGCGAGGTGGCCGAGGAGTCCGGGCTCGTCGTCCCGGCCGACTCGCTGGAGCACGTGGCGAGCATCGAGTTCAGGTTCCCCTCGCGGCCGCCCTGGGACCAGACCGCTGAGGTGTACCTGACCTCCGTGTACTCCGGCGAGCCCGCCGAGTCTGACGAGGTCGCGCCAGCCTGGTTCGGCGAGGACGCACTGCCGTTCCCGCTCATGTGGGACGACGCGAGGTACTGGCTGCCCCTCGTGCTCGCGGGCGAGCACGTGGACGTGGTCGTGACGTTCGCCGCTGACTGCTCGACCGTGGCCAGCACCAATCCGCGGCTGACGCCGCGCGCCGACGGCCCTACTGCCACCTAGGGCTTGCGCCGTCGGGCAGCGCCACGTCGAAGGCGTTGAGCAGGTAGGAGACCAGCGTGTAGTACCCGCACACGGCGACGAGTTCAACCAGGCCGGCGTCGCCGAGGAGCCGGTGCGCGGCGTCGTAGGCGTCCTGCTGAACCTGGCCTGTCCGCGTGAGCTGGCTGACGACGGCGTACACGGTGCGCTCGTCGTCAGTGGTGAACGGCGGCTCGGTGCCCGCGGCGATCGCCTCGACGACCTCGGCGGGCACCCCGTGCTCGCGTGCCATCCGCGCGTGCGCTGACCACTCGAACTCGGCACGCCACCGGGCCGCGACGGTGATGATGGCCAGCTCGGCGAGCCGGCGGTCGATCGAGGTACCGAAACGCGCGACGGCGCCGAGTTCCGACAGCACGCCGCCCACGTCCGGCGCGTGCACGTATGCGTTAAACGGGCCAGCCAGACCGCCAACGGCGTCCAGGGCCGACTCGCCCCTGCTGGCGACGATCTGGTCCCACACCCGCTTGCCATCCGGGCCCAGCTCGTCCTGGCGGAGGTGGCGAAGGCGGCTCACGGACCGACCATAGCGCCGCGGCCACAGCGCCGGGAGGCCTCTGGCCGTTCCACGCGAGCACGGTAGGTAGTTGCCGGCAAGCAACCTTTCGGAGGTAGGCTTAATCATCGTGGGGAAATTCAGCCGAGAGCCAGCCGCGCAGCTGGCAGCACCAGCAGGATCCGGCACCGCGCCATCCACGTCGTACAAATGGATCGCGCTGTCCAACACGACGCTGAGCATGACGATGGCCACGATCGACGGCACGATCGTGATCATCGCGATGCCCGCGATCTTCCGCGGCATTCACGTGAACCCGCTGGCGCCGGGCAACATCACGTACGTGCTGTGGATGATCATGGGCTACCTGCTCGTGCAGGCGGTGCTGGTGGTCACCCTCGGCAGGCTCGGCGACATGTTCGGCCGGGTGAAGATCTACAACCTCGGCTTCGTCGTTTTCACGCTGGCGTCCATCGCGCTGTCCCTTGATCCGCTCACAG
>JASIGS010000359.1 GCA_030052355.1 Streptosporangiaceae bacterium
TTGGGACAGCGGCCTGCGCGGCTGCGGGGCCGCGCTGCGCGGCGACGGCGTCGAGGATGTCCTGCTTGCGTATCCGGCCGCCGACACCCGTGCCAGCCACCGACGCCAGGTCGATGCCGTGCTCGGCAGCGAGCTTGCGGACCAGCGGCGTCACGTAGGGGCCCTCGATGACCTCGATGGGCTCCGCGACGGCGTCGGCAGCCGGCGTGGCTTGCCCGTTCCCCGTCTCGTAACGGGGCTGGTAGGCGGGTGTCGGTTCCGCGTAAGCGGCGGGCGGTTCCGCATAAGCGGCGGGCGGCTGCGCGTAAGCCGCGGGCGGCTCCGCGTAGGCGGGTCCGGTGTACGCGGGCTCGGCGTACGGGGCCGGAGCCGGGGCTGCGGGCGGCGTCGGCTCGGGAGCGATGTATGTCTCCGCCGCGGCCGGTTCGGGCTCGGGAGCTGCCTGGACCTCTACTGGCTCAGCCGCCGCGGCCGCCTGCTGCCCGGCCGCGCCGTCCTCGTCGATGACAGCCAGCTCGGCACCGACGGCGACGGTCTCGTCCTCGGCAACCGTGATGCCGCGGAGTATTCCGGAGACCGGCGACGGGATCTCGGTGTCCACCTTGTCGGTGGACACCTCGAGCAGCGGCTCGTCGGCCTGGACGTGCTCGCCTTCGCGCTTCAGCCAGCGCGTGACAGTGCCCTCAGTGACGCTCTCGCCTAGCTGCGGCATCGATACGGAGACCGACATGGCTTCGCGTGACTCCTTCTTCGGTTGTTTGGACTCTAGCGCGCTCGGCCAGCCCGCGCTGTCAGCCGTGCACGTGCAGCGCTAGCCGTGGACGTGCAGCGGCTTGCCCGCCAGGGCCATGTGCGCCTCGCCGATCGCCTCGGACTGGGTCGGGTGCGGGTGGATGAGCTGGGCGACGTCGGCCGGCGTCGCATCCCAGTTGTAGATCAGCATTGCTTCGGCGATCAGCTCGCCGACGCGGGCGCCGACGAGGTGGATGCCCAGCACCGGCCCGCCGCCGGCAGTCGCGATGACCTTGGCGGCTCCGGCTGTCTGCAGGATCTGGCTTCTGCCGTTGCCAGCCAGGTCGTAGGTGAACTCGGCGAACTCGATGCCGCGTGCCGCGGCGGCGGCCGACGTGAGGCCCACGGACGCGACCTCCGGGTCACTGTAGGTGACCCGCGGGACGCCGTCGTAGTCGATGGGGACCACGCGCAGCCCGGCGAGCCGCTCGGCCACCAGGATGCCCTCGCCGAACCCGACGTGCGCGAGCTGCGGCCCGGGTGTCAGGTCGCCGACGGCTGAGATCGTCGGGATGTTGGTCTGGCACACCTCGTCGACCAGGACGAAGCCGCGGTCCATCGCGACGCCGACCTCGTCGTAGCCAAGGCCGGCGGAGACGGGCCCGCGGCCGACGGCCACCAGCATCAGCTCGGCGTCGATGGCGGATCCGTCCCCGAGGGTGACGGTCACGCCCGACCCTGTCTCCTTGACGCTCTCGAACCTGGTGCCGAGCTTGAAGCCGATGCCGCGGCGGCGGAAGGCGCGCTCGAGCAGCTTGGAGCTCGACTCCTCCTCGGTCGGCAGCAGGTGCGGCAGCATCTCGATGATCGTGACCTCGGCGCCGAACGAGCGCCAGACGCTCGCGAACTCGACCCCGATGACGCCGCCGCCGAGGATCACGACGGAGGCGGGCACGTGGTCCAGGGTCAGCGCGTGCTCGCTCGTGATGACGCGGCGGCCGTCGATCTGCAGGCCGGGCAGGCTGCGCGACTCCGAGCCGCTGGCCAGCACCACGTGGGTACCCTCGACGATGCGGTCGCCCACCCGCACGGCAGTCGGCGAGACAAGCCTGCCGTCGCCCGCGATGGTCTCGATGTGCCTGCTGTCGACCAGGCCGGTCAGGCCCCTCCAGAGCCTGGTCACGACCTTATCTTTGTAGGCGTTCACGCCGGACATGTCGATGCCATCCAGGCTGGTCCGCACGCCGAACGTCGATCCCTCGCGCGCCTGGTCGGCGATCTCGGCGGCGTGCAGCAGCGCCTTGGTCGGGATGCACCCGCGGTGCAGGCAGGTGCCGCCCACCTTGTCCTTCTCTATCAGCGCGACCCGCTTTCCAAGCTCGGCTGCGCGCAGCGCGCAGGCGTAACCGCCGCTGCCCCCGCCGAGGATCACGATGTCGTAGCCGCCGCCGTCTGTCACGATCAGACTCCTTCGTCCGCTCTCGCCGGCTAGAGCCGCCCGTCCGCCACGTCCGCTGCGACCTGCACCAGCATCCGCGTGGCCGCCCCGGTACCGCCCTTTGACGTGTATCCGTAGGGCTCGCCCTCATGGAAGGCCGGGCCGGCGATGTCCACGTGTGCCCAGCGCACGCCGTCGGGCACAAATTCCCGCAAGAACAGGCCGGCCACCAGCATGCCGCCGAACCGCTCGCCGGCCACGTTCGCGATGTCGGCGACCCCGGAGTCCAGGCCCTTCCTGAGCTCGGGCGGCAGCGGCATCGGCCACGCCTGCTCGCCGGCCCGGCGGGCCGCGTCGACGACTCCGTCCCTGACCTGGTCGTCGCTGCCCATCACCCCGCTGATCCGCGGCCCGAGCGCCACGAGCTGCGCGCCGGTGAGCGTCGCGACGTCGACCACCAGGTACGGCGCGTCCTGCTCCGACCTGGCCAGCGCGTCAGCGAGGACCAGGCGCCCCTCCGCGTCGGTGTTCAGCACCTCAACGGTCTTGCCGCCGAAGATCGTTATCACGTCCGATGGCCGCTGCGCGCCGCCGCCAGGCATGTTCTCGGCCAGCGGCATGTAGCCGACGACGTTGACGGCCGGCCGCAGCGCCGCGATGGCCTGGAGCGCGGCCAGCACGGCGGCCGCGCCGCCCATGTCGGACTTCATGGCCTCCATGGCCTTGGGCGGCTTCAGGGACAGGCCGCCAGAGTCAAACGTGATGCCCTTCCCGGCGAACACTACGGTCTTGGTCGCGTCCGGGTGCCGGTAACCGAGCCTGACCAGCCGTGGCGGGTGTACCGAACCCTGGCCGACGCCGGTCAGCCCGCCGTAGCCGCTGGCGGCCAGCTCCTTCTCGTCGAGCACCTCGAACTCCAGCCCGGAGGCCTCCGCGATCCGCTTGGCCTCGGCCGCCAGCAGCTCGGGGTACAGGTGGGACGGGCTGGTGTTCACCAGGTCACGGACCAGCGCCATGGCGTCGGCGAGCACCCGGGCCCTGGTTGCCGCCTGTTCCGCGCCGGGCCCCGAAGCGAGCACGGTGAGCTTCAGGCTCTTGCCGTTCGCGGCGCTGCGGTAGCGGTCAAACCGGTAGCCGCCGAGCAGCGCGCCGAGCGCCACCGCCTCGGTCTCCGCGTCGTCGGTGGCGGGCAGCGCCAGCACTATCGACGTCGCCTTGGCGGCGGACAGGGAGCGGACCGCGGTGCCGGCCGCGCGCCGCAGCGACTCGGGATCGGCGGCGCCATCGCTCGCGTGCCCTAGCCCGACCGCGGCGAGGACGGGCGCGGCCAGCTGGCCGGAGGTGGCGATCTTCGTGACCTCATCCTGCTTCCCGGTCGCGCCGAGTGCCGTGAGGGTAGCGGTCAGCGCGCCGCCGAGTGCGGCGTCCACGTCCTGTGACCCCGGCGCGAGAACGGGTCCGTCCTCGCCCTCGCTGATCCCGACTACGATCGCGTCGGCGGCGATGCTGCGTGCTGGCTGCTGGCTGGTTTCGATGGTGTTCGTCGTCACGACTCCGAGCCTAGTGGGTGACCGGTTGCTAGCCTGAGACTGCCAGTCGGGCGGGCCGGTCCGAGCTAACGGGTGTCATTTGCTGGGCGTGACGGCTGTTACACTGACTAGGTCATTGGGTATTAGCCTGCCCGGATTATCTCGGACCGGAGGCACTGTGAACGCGAGCACCAGCGCCCTGTTTATCGCGGTATTCCTGGCTTGCGCCGTGGAGGCCGTGGAGGCCACGACGATCGTGCTTGCGGCCGGAACGGCGCGCGACTGGCGTTCGGCGAGCTGGGGCGTGGCCGGTGCCCTGGCGGTACTCGCGGTCGTGGTCGCCGCGCTTGGCCCGGCGGTCTCGGACATCCCCCTGACGGGCCTGCGTGTCGTGGTCGGCGCGCTGCTGCTGGTCTTCGGCGTGCAGTGGGTGCGCAAGGCGATCTTGCGTGCCAGCGGCCACAAGTCTTTGCACGACGAGGACAAGCTCTACGCCGAGCACATGGCCGAGGCGAAGAGCCAGGCCGCGCGCCGCGTCGGCGTGGTGCAGGACTGGTACGGCTTCACGCTGGCGTTCAAGGGCGTCCTGCTCGAGGGTCTTGAGGTCGTCTTCATCGTGCTGACCTTCGGCAGCAACGCGAAGAATGTCGGGCTGGCGGCCATCGCGGCCCTGTGCGCGGTCGTGATCATCGCGGCGGTGGGCTTCGCGGTCAAGGCCCCGCTGGCCAGGGTGCCAGAGAACACGCTGAAGTTCGTGGTCGGCATCATGCTGACGAGCTTCGGCATGTTCTGGGGCGGCGAGGGAGCAGGCGCGCACTGGCCGGGATCCGACGCGGCGCTGCTGGTCATTATCCCGGTGATCGCGCTCTTCTCGCTCGGCCTGGTCGCGCTGCTGCGCAGGTCGGCCACTCCGAGGACGCAGGCCGCGGGTATCCAGAAGGCTGCTGCAGAGGGAGCGCGCTGACATGACGACGGACACGCAGACACCTCGAGACGGCGCAGTGGCGAGAAGGCTGCGGGCGTTCGGCGCCTTCTGGTACGACTTCGTGATCGGTGATGACTGGGTCGTGGCGGCCGGCGTGGTCGTCGGGCTGGCCGGGACCTACGGGCTGCACGAGGCCGGCGTGCCGGCCTGGTGGGTGCTGCCGCTGGTGTTTCTCGCGCTGCTGCCGGTGAGCCTGCAGCGGGCGGTCAGTGGCTCTCTGCTTCCTCGGCGTAGACGCGGGCCGCGTACGCCTCCAGCTTCTCCTCGCACTCCGCCAGCGAGCTGAGCGCGGCCTGCAACCCGGCCGCGCCGAAGACGTCGCGCTCGCGCACGCGTTGCAGCCAGTTACGCAGCTTGATGAGGTCGACCTCGTTTTCCTCCAGCTCGGCGAAGCTGAAGTGGTTTTCCGCGTACTCCTTGTCCACGCCGGCGAGGAAGTCACGGCACTTATCGACGATTTCCTCGTACTCGTCGTCGCGGGCACTAGTAAAGGCAGAGCGGATCTCGGCGTCCCCGGCCAGCACCCCGCAGGACAGCAGAATCGCGGTCCCGTGCATCTCCAGTATCTCGTTGCGCAGCATCCGCAGCGAGCGCTCGGCCGCCGGGCTCTGCGGCAGGGCGGCCACCGAGTTCTGCAGGTAGATCGCACCGAGGCTCTTGATCCTGCGCCATACCGCCGCCCGCAGCCTGGTGGGCTCGGATGGCACCCGGTAGACGAGCAGCAGCCAGCCGCCGCCGGAGTCCGTCACGCCGTGTGCGTCCCTCGCGTCGCCAGCCACGCTGTCATTGTGGCAGGCGGGTCGTGGTCAGCCCGGCGGCGGTCGCCGGCTGGCCGACTCGGACTGGCGTCGTGCCTGGGTTGCCCGGCTTACCGCCTGGCCGGGCCAGTGCGGCGAGGCCGGCCGCGGCGCCGCGGCTTGGCCTGGCAGCCCCGCGCTTGCGGTGCTGATCCGCTCCAGCAGCGCGGCGTCCTCGCGTAGCTCCGCCTCGGACGGGGACAGGGCGAGGGTGGCGGTGAGGATGAACGCCAGCACGCTGATGCCGATGACCAGCGGCAGCAGGAAGCCCTCGGCGGTCGCACCGCCTCCGGTCATGAGCATCCCGCTGCCGCGGCTTGGCAGCCACAGGTGCATGGCGGCCATGCCGGTGTAGTGCATGCCGCTGACGGCGACACCCATGATCATCGAGGCGCCGAGCGTGGCCGCCAGGCCGGACAGGTTCAGCCCCGCCCAGAACGCGGCCGTCGCGGCCACGATCGCGATGACGATCGACAAGACGAACAACTCGGGGTTATAGGTCATGCGGGCGGACATCCGCATCGCGGCCATGCCGGTGTAGTGCATGCTGGCCACGCCGATTCCGGTGAACGTCCCGGCGAGCAGCAGGGTCCGCCAGGTCTGCCGCGCGAACCCGACGATCAGCAGCCCGATGCCCACGACCACGACGGCTATGAGCATGCTGACGATGGTGAGCGGGACGTTGTAGTGGATCACCTGGCCCGGGATCGTGAATCCCAGCATGGCGATGAAGTGCATCACCCAGATGCCGGTGGCACCGACGGAGACCGCGGCCAGCAGCAGCCAGCGCACGCGGGAGCCGCCGGAGGACGCGCGCGCCCGGGTGATACACCGCAGGCCGAGAAACGCGCCGAGGCACGACATCAGGTATGCCAGGACGGGCGTCAGCAGCCCGTAAGAGAAGTTGTGCACGTGCAGCACGGCGGCCCGCCCGACCCTTGAGGAGCAGAAACCACAGGAGGTTATCTGCCGACTTGTGGGTCCGTCACTGGATTGGGCGAAAATAGGCATACGGCCTTATCCATGAACGGCATCAGGGCGGGCGTCAGGGTCTTTGGCCCGCCTTGACCAGACCGTGCTCGTAGGCGAAGACCACGGCCTGCACTCGGTCACGCAGGCCGAGCTTCGCCAGGACGCGGCCAACGTGAGTCTTGACCGTGGCCTCGGATACGACGAGCCGCTGCGCTATCTCCTGGTTCGACAGCCCCTGCGCCACCAGCGTGAGCACCTCGCGTTCCCGCTCGGTGAGGTCGGCGAGCTCGGCCGGCGGATCAGGCTCGCCGCCCGGCAGCAGCGCCGCGAACCTGTCGATGAGGCGGCGCGTCGTGGACGGGGCGACGACCGAGTCGCCGGAGTGCACCGCCCTGATGGCGAACAGCAGTTCTTCGGGCGGCACGTCCTTGAGCAGGAACCCGCTCGCGCCCGCCCTGAGCGCCGCGAAGGCGTACTCGTCCAGGTCGAACGTCGTCAGCATGAGCACCTTCGGCCGGTCGCCAGCCTCGCGGATCCGCTTGGTTGCCTCGACGCCATCCAGCCTGGGCATCCGGGCGTCCATCACCATGACGTCGGCCGGCCTGGTCCTGGCCAGGTCGATCGCGGCCAGCCCGTCGCCGGCCTCGCCGACGACCCTCATGTCGGGCTGTGCATCAAGCACCATCCGGAAGCCCGCCCTGACGAGCTCCTGGTCGTCGACGAGCGCGATCCTGATGACCGGCTCACCGGCCGGCGGCTGGCTCATGCCGGCTCAGCCTCCCAGTTCGCCGGGACCTCCGTCCAATCCGGCGCGGGCGCTGCATCCCGCCCGTGCGCCGCCCGGCCGGCGTGATGCGGGCACGGCAGCCGCGCCAGCACGCCAAATCCGCCGTTCGGCAGCGGCCCCGCCTGAACGGTTCCGCCATACATCTCGACTCGCTCGCGCATTCCGGCCAGGCCGTTTCCGGCGTTGTCGCCGACCGGTACCGCGATGCCGTTGTCGGTGACCTCGACGACGAGCCCGTCGGGTTCGTAGCGCAGCGTGACAGAGGCCGATGCGTCCGGGCCCGCGTGCTTGCGGGTGTTGGTGAGCGACTCCTGCACCACCCGGTAGGCGGCGAGCTCCGCGCCTTCTGGCAGGTCCCGCGGAGTCCCGCTGAGCGTGTAGCTGACCTGGAGGCCGGCCGAGCGAGCCTGGTCGAGCAGCTCGCGCAGCTCGCCGAGGCCGGGCAGCGGGGCGAGCGCCGCCTGGTCGGCCGCGGTGCGCAGCACGCCGAGCAGCGCCCGCATCTCGGTGAGCGCCTGCCTTCCCGTGCTCGAGATGGCCTTGAGTGCCGCCTCTGCCTTGGCCGGGTCGGCCCGCATTGCGTATCCGGCGCCGTCCGCTTGCACCACCATCACGCTGACGTTGTGCGCTATCACGTCGTGCAGTTCGCGTGCGATCCTGGCCCGCTCGGCCGCGGCGGCCATCCTGGCCTGGACGTGGCGGTCAGCCTCCAGGCGGGCGGCCCGTTCCTCGAGTGCCGCGTAATAGCCGCGGCGGAAGCGCATGGAGTCGCCGATCGTCCAGGCAACCAGGGCGCTGCCGCCGAACAGCAGCGCGCCCGCGTACAGGCCGTCCATCCGGCCGTCTTGCTGCAGCGGCGTCCACACCACCGTGGCGGCGACAGCGCCGAGCAAGCAGACGATGAGGGCGGGAACCGAGTAGCGCCGCGGCCGGTAGGCGGCGATCGTGTAGATGAGCACGAGCACGGCCAGGTCGGACGGCACCGGCCCCGGGCCGACGAGCTGCGATATGGCGCAGGCCAGGGAGACGGCCAGTGCCCAGATCGGCAGGCGCCGGCGGAACGCGACCGGCACGACCATCAGCAGCGTCAGCGGGTCGTACCGCAAGCTGGTGCTGCCGAGGCTGATGACGCCGAGCACGACGGCGAGCCCGGTGTCGACCAGCATCGGATGCTTGCGCAGCCAGGCATAAAGCGCGGACATTGTTCCAGCGTATTCTCGGCTGGGCGCGGCGAGGGTCATCCGGAGCGCGGGAATGAGGAACTGCCATCAGCGAGTGCGTGTTCTGCGACATCGTGGCGGGCCTGTCACCCGCGGACCTGGTGCTGGCCGACGAGGAGACGGTGGCGTTCCTGGACGCGCGGCCGGTCTTCAAGGGGCACGTGCTGGTGCTCCCGCGCCAGCACGCGGTGACGCTCGCTGACCTGCCCGCTGCGAGCGTGGGGCCGTTCTTCCTCCGGGTGCAGCTGGTGAGCGCCGTGATGCCAGCCGCTCTTGGCTGCCAGGGCAGCTTCGTGGCGGCCAACAATGTGGTCAGCCAGAGCGTGCCGCACCTGCACTTTCACGTCGTGCCGAGGACCAAGGGTGATGGCCTGCGCGGCTTCTTCTGGCCGCGCGGGCGCTACGCCAGCGACGAGGAGGCCGCCGATTACGCCGCACGGCTGCGCGCGGCCGTGAACGGCGCGGGCCCGCTGCCTGAAGTTCCCGGCGTGGTCAGCTGAGCGCCGTCACGACCAGGCACACGGCCGCCGCCGTCTCCGCGATGGCGCCGAGCACGTCGCCCGTGATGCCGCCGAGGCGGCGTACCGCGACGGCCGTCACCGCCAGCGACGCGACCAGGCCGGCCGCGACGGCGACGGCGAAGACGAGCCCGAACAGCGCCGCAGCCGCCATAACGGCGACCGCAAGGGGTGCCACGGCCCACAGCCGGGTCGTTCCCGCCACCATGGCGCCTAGCCCGTCGGGCCGTGCGGCGCGCACGGAGTGCCGGCATGCCAGCGCGATGGC
>JASIGS010000039.1 GCA_030052355.1 Streptosporangiaceae bacterium
CATAGACATGACGACCCGATTCTGCAGCCGCAACGGGGAAGGGGGGAAGACCAGCTGCACGCCGATGATCACCAATAGCCGGCACACAGTCACGTACCAAGTACGGCATGTCACCAACTAATTGACCAACAGGATCACCGGGCAGTCGCCATTGGTCTCTGGTAGTCGCCATTGCCCCCGCGAGCGCTTGCTGGAGCGCGCCGATCGGCCGCCGTTGCTCGCCGGGCGGTCGCGATAGGCCGCCGCGCGGTCGGGACAGCCCCACGGAGCTGTAGCCATAGGTCGCGCGGTCGCCATGACGCGACAAAGCGGTCGCGACAGCCCGCTGACGGTCGTTAGTCGGCGCCGGCGGTCGGTACCGGACCACCGAACGGTCGCTCAGAGTCGACCGCCGGCTCCTCATCGCCGGGCGCGGCTGCCACGGCCGCGTCGTCGTCGTCGCTGATCATGTCCAGCCAGCGGCGGTAGCCCGTACCGAACGGCTCCGTTCTCGCCCGGACCGTCCCGAGCAGCCAGGCGGCCGCCTCCTCAGCCCGCCCCACCACCTCGGGTGGGTACCCGTAACGCATCTGGTGCTCGGCGAACTCGTCCTCGTCCAGCAGCTGCACCTCGCCGTCGCGGCGCATCCGCACCACGTCGAGGTCCAGGTCGACCATGGTGACCTCACCAGGATGCAGCCAGCGAGGCTCCGTGGTGATGTCGCAGTAGATCTCGGTCCAGGCTGGCGCAGCGTTGAATGCGGCCGTCCACCACTGGGCTTCGGGAATCAGCTGAACCCACGGCCACTCGAGCACAACCGGTGGCTCACTGCCTCGCTGGATGGGGGTGTTCGCGGGTGCACCCAGCCACGTCCCGTGCTCGTCCGCGCCGAGGTAGCGCATGGGGTGGTGCCAGTGCAGGCTGCCGTCGTACTTGGTGTAGACCACCCGTACGTCGCGACCCATCACGGAGCTGACCCTATCCGGATGCGCCAGGCGCCGCTTATCCTGCGCCTGTGTCTGAGCCAGCCCTGATTCCGTCCGGAACGGTCACGCTGCTGTTCACCGACATTCAGGGCTCGACCAGGCTGTGGGAAGCCGAGCCGGAGCCGATGACGGCCGCCCTGCGACGGCACGACCAGATCCTGCGGTCAGCCATCGAGGACGCGGGCGGCTACGTATTCAAGACGGTCGGCGACGCGTTCTGCGCCGCGTTCTGGACCCCGCACGCGGCGGTCAGCGCCGCGCTGACGGCGCAGCGCGCGCTGGGCGGCGAGGCGTGGCCGACGAGCCGACCCATCCTGGTGCGGATGGGCCTGCACACCGGCGCGTGCGAGGAACGCGACCGGGATTACTTCGGCCCGGTAGTCAACCGCGCCGCCCGGCTGGAGGCGGCCGCGCACGGCGGCCAGGTGCTGGTGTCCGGTGTGACCGGCGAGCTGCTCGCCGGCTCGCTGCCCGAGGGCGCTGGCCTGGACGACCTCGGGCCGCACCGGCTGAAGGACCTTGGCCGGCCCGAGCAGGTGTACCAGCTGACGGCCGAGTCCCTGCGGGCCTCGTTCCCGCCGCTAGCCTCGCTGGATAACCCGGAGCTGCCCAATAACCTGCCGACGCTGGTCAGCGCCTTCATCGGCCGCGAGGCCGAGCTCGCCGACGTGCGTGAACTCGTGAACTCCGCGCGGCTCGTCACGCTCACCGGCGCCGGCGGCAGCGGCAAGACACGCCTCGCCCTGCAGGCGTCCGCCGAGCTGATCGGCAAGATCCCGGACGGGGTCTGGCTGACCGAGCTGGCGCCGCTGACGGACGGCGAGCAGATCCCGGTGGCGGTCGCAGCCGTCCTCGGCATCGCCGACCACAGCGGCCCGACGCTCGCCGCCACCGTGACCAAGGCGCTGGCCGACCATGACGCGCTGATCCTGCTGGACAACTGCGAGCACGTCATCGACGCGGCGGCCAAGTTCTGCGACGAGGTGATCCGGCACTGCCCCAGGGTCCGGTTCCTCGCCACCTCGCGAGAGCCGCTGGGCATCGACGGCGAGCGCATCTACCGCGTTCCCTCGCTCTCGCTGCCCGACGCCGACGCCGACACCGCAGAGGGCCTGGCGCACAGCGATGCGGTGCGGCTGTTCGCCGAGCGCGCCCGCGCGCTGCAGCCCGACTTCAGGCTCGACGAGCGGTCCGCGCCGCTCGCCGCGACGATCTGCCGCCGGCTGGACGGCATCCCGCTCGCCCTCGAACTGGCCGCAGCGCGGCTGTCGTCCATGTCGCTGGTGCAGATAGCGGCCCGGCTCGACCAGCGGTTCCGGCTGCTGACCGGTGGCAGCCGCAACGCCATGCCCCGCCAGCAGACCCTGCAGGCCACGGTCGACTGGTCGTTCGGCCTGCTCGCGCAGCCCGAACGCAGCACGCTGACCCGGCTGTCGGTGTTCGCCGGCGGGTTCGACCTGGAAGCGGCGGAGGCGGTCTGTGTGTCTGACACCGTCGACGCGCTCGACGTGCTGGACCTGCTCGGCTCGCTCGTCGCCAAGAGCCTGGTGATCGCCGATCACTCACCGCAGGCGGTCAGATACCGCATGCTCGAGACCATCCGCCAGTACAGCGCCCAGGAACTGCTGCGCGCCGAGGGCGACGACGAGGTGCTGCGCATCCGCGACCGGCACGCTGCGTACTACCTCTCCCTCGCCGAGTCCGGGGCGCCCGCGCTGAGCAGCCACGGCCAGCGGGACTGGCTCCGGCGGTTCGACACGGAGTGGGACAACCTGCGAGCCGTTTTCGAGCACCTCGCCGCCGAGGATCGGTCCGACGACCTGATGCGGCTCGGCGTCTGGCTGGATCGGTTCATCCTCACCCGCGGGCACGCCGAGGTGCTCGGATACCTGCGGCCCGTCCTCGACCGTACCGACCTGCCCGCGAGCCCGTTGCGAGCCGAGGCGATGGGAACGGGCGGCCGCCTCCTCGGCCTGCTGCGCCGCAGCGACCCCGGCGAGCTCGACGCGGCGAGGGTCTACGGCGAGCGGGCGCTGGGCCTGGCCAGGGCGGTTGGCGACCGGCACGCGGAAGCCAACGCGCTCGGTCAGCTAGCTGCCTCCTCGTACGCCGACGGGGACACGGCCGCCAGCCATGCGTTTGCCGACCGGGCGCTGGCCATCGCCAGGGAAATCGCCGACGACGAGCTCATCGCCGAGTGCCTGCAGATGGTCGCCGCAACCACACCAGACGCGGACCAGCGACGCCGCCTGCATGCGGAGACGCTGGCCCGCGCCCGCGCGGCAGGGGATGTGCTGATGGAGTCCGCGGAGCTCGAGAACCTCTTCAGCATCGAACTGCACGCCGGCCGGATTGAGGAAGGCGCAAAGTACCTCGAGCAGGCGGCCGCACTCGCCGATCAGATCGGTGGCGACTTCGTCGTCTACCTGACCCGTTCGAACCTGGGCCTGCTGCGGCTGATCCAGGGCCGGACCGCGGAGGCAGCGCCGCTTGTTCGCGGCGCGCTGCTGTTCGGCCGGCGGATGGGTCCCGGCCTCGTCGTCGGCGAGATGGTCTTCGCCGCGGCGTGCGTCGCGGCGTGGCGGGGCGACCTGGATCGCGCGGCGCGCCTGTTCGGGGCCGGCGATGTCGACATCGACGCGTCGCTCGCCATGCGCACGATCCTCTGGTCACAGGCCGAGGAGAGCCTGCGCGAGCGCGAGCAGGGTCGGCTCAAAGAGCTGATGGGCGATGCGGCATACGAGACCGCTTACGCCGCCGGCGCCCGCATGCCGCTCGGTCAGGCGTGGGACCTGGCGCTCGGCCGGGAAACCGCAGGCTGACCGATCCCCTTCAGAGCAGGGAACGCGGCCGTCCGTCGTCACGGCCGCCCGTACCGCGCGCGGACCTGACCTAGTCGCAGCTCCAGCTCGCCTGCCCGCGTAGTACACGGCAATCAATTCAGTTGACATCGTTTACTGAAGCGCTGCATAATGATGTTAGTAAACGTCGTAAACCCATTGCGGGAAGGGACCCTGCCATGTCCACCATCCTGAACGACGCCATCGTCGCGGTGCTCATCACGGTCGGCGTCGCCGTTGCGATCTCGGTCGCACTCGTGCTCGCCGGCGCGTTCTACGAGCGCTCCACGGGGCGCAGCCGTCACGCCGTGCGGAATGCCGTCCCGGCCCAGCAGCCGACGCAGACCGACGACCTTCGCGAGCTTGTGCTTCGGTAGTTCCTCCGCAGCCCGGATAGGCAGCGGCGTCAGCCAGCCGCTCCCCTGTCCGGGCTGCTGACTGCCGGCGCGCCGGGCTCGCGATCTGCAGCCGGACTGTCCAGTAGCCGATAGCGTTCGCCTCCGCCTCCCACCGGGCGCTGAATCGCTCGACCCAGGCGCGGGTCGTGTCCATGCTGTCGTGTGCCCCGCCCACGAGGTAGACCCGGTTCCGCGGGTCGGCCATGATGCCGTGGATCGCGCCCACGTCTTCGGTGCGCACGGCGCGAAGGTCGAGCCGGTCGGTCAGCTGGTCACCAGGCTCCGCAGGGTTGGCCACCGAACGATCCTAGGGATC
>JASIGS010000360.1 GCA_030052355.1 Streptosporangiaceae bacterium
TCACACCAGCGTCACACCACGGCCAGGGCCGCTGGACCTTGCTGGCCGGCAGGCGATCACCTAGGTTCAGTCGGGTGCGGTCAGCTACGGTCCGGCGGACGGCCGACGCGTGCTGGCAGGCGTGGATCGCTGACCGGCAAGTCGGCTCGGCCACGGCGGGTCCGGGATCTGAGCCGCAAGCCAGGTTCGTGAGGCTGAGCGTTGATCCCCCGTACCGCCGTGGCGGCATCGGGCGCCTGCTGCTCGGCGCGGTCAGCGCTGACCTTCGCCAGGCGGGCTGCCGGACGATCGAGGCCATCGCGGTGGCAGGGTCGGATGGTGATGCATTCGCTCGCCGCCTCGGCGCGGCGGTCGGTGACGAGCTCGTCGACGACGTGCTGAGCTTCGCGGCGGTCGACCCGCGGCACCTGCAGAGCTTCAGCGTGCCGCCGCCTGGCTACGCGCTCAGGCACTGGACCGGCCGCGCGCCAGGGAGCGTGCTGGAGTCGTACGCCCGGGTCAGGCGATCGATAGCGGACGCACCGAACCGCCATCCGCCACCCGCCCCCGACTGGGATGCCGGGCTGGTGCGCGCCCACGAGCAGGCCCGCGCCGATCGTGGCGCGGAGCTGTGGGTGGCGGCGGCCGTCCAGGCCGGCACCGGCAACGTGGTGGCGTTCACCGAGGTAGAAACGTCGACCGCCAGCGTAGAAGCGAGCCAGGCTGATACCGCCGTGCTGCCAGCCCATCGCAGGAAGGGCCTGGCCACCGCGGTCAAGGCGGATCTGCTGCTCCGGCTCCGCGCGGCCCGGCCCGACCTAGCCTCCATCCGCGTCACCTGCGCGCTGGCCAACACCGGGATGCGCGCCGTGAATCACCGTCTCGGGTTCCGCGAACAACAGCGCCGGACCCTTTACCGGCTCGACCTGTAGGTGCCGGTACGCCGGCGCCAGCGCAGTGGCGGCCTAGCGGAGGGACAGCGCCGCGAGAGCGGCGTTGACGATCGAGCCGGCATCCAGGTCATGGGCGCGGTACAGGTCGGCGACCGAGCCTGACTGACCGAACGAGTCGACGCCCAGGCTGACGGCCGGGACGCCGAGGGCCGAGCCCAGCCAGCTCATGGCGTGAGACGCGGCATCGTGCACGGTCACGACGGGCGCGCGGTCGGGGAAGGCGCTGCGCAGCGCGCCCGGGATGGACGGCGCGGTGGCGGTGCGCACGCCCTGGCGGAGCGTTCGCTGCCAGGCCCGGTACAGCCGGTCCGCGGACGTGACATCGACCACCGTCGCGGCGATGCCTTCCTCGGCGAGTTCGGCCGCAGCCTGGAGGACCTCGGGCAGGACCGCGCCGGAGCCGGCCAGGTACACCCGTGGCGCGCTCGGCTCCGTCTGCTCGGCCGGATCGACGAGGCGGTAGGCGCCCGCCAGTACCTGGCGGCGCAGGATCGCGTCGCCCAGCCGCTCACGCGCGGCCTGGAACGGCTGCTGGTCGATGGCCCTGGTCGTGAGCCTGAAGTAGTACGAGCCGGTCTCGGCCGCGCCGGCGGCTGGCAGGCTCGCGCCGGCGGAGCCGACCGACTGGAGCGCGCCGCACAGCAGCCAGTCGAGCGCGACCGCGTACGCGGGCTCGATGAACGTGACGTTCGGCAGCTCGATGCCGACCGAGGCGGTGATCGTGGACTGGTGCGCGCCGCCCTCGGGGGCGAGCGTGACGCCCGACGGCGTGCCCGCGACGACGAACCTGGCTCCCGAGTAGACCGAGTAGATAAACGCGTCAAGGCCGCGGAGCACGAACGGGTCATAGACGGTTCCTACCGGCAGCAGCGGCTGATCGGACAGGTCCCAGCTGAGGCCGAGCTGGCCGAGCAGCAGGAACAGGTTCATCTCGCTGATGCCGAGCTCGATGTGGTGCCCTTCCGGTCCTTCCGCCCACTTCAGTACCGGATCCTCGCTCCAGGCGCGCCGCGGTTCTGGGCTGAACACCCCGGTCCGGTTGATGAAGCCAGCGAGGTTGGTCGACGTCGCGACGTCGGGGGCGGTCGTCACCAGGTAGGGACCAGCCGATTCCGACCGGGACAGGTCGACCAGGATCCGCCCGAACACCTCCTGTGTAGATACCGGCCGCGCCGCGCGCGTGCCGGTGGCATCGGGCACTGTGATGGCGTTCCCGGTATTAAAGCGGGCAGCCCTGGTCAGGTGCTCGCGACGGGCGGCCGCCCACTGCCCGGCGGGGGTTGCCGGGTCGAGCCGGTCCCACTCGGTCGCGGCCGTCAGGCCCAGCTGGCCGCGCAACTCATCGATCTGGGCGGTGGTCAGCAGCGCAGAGTGGTTGCGCGGGTTGCCGGCGATCGGCAGGCCCCAGCCTTTGATCGTGTAGGCGAACAGCACGCTCGGCCGGTCCTTCTCCGCGTCGCAGGCCGCGAACTTCTCGAGCAGCGTGCCGAAGTCGTGGCCCGCGAGGTCGGTGACCAGCGGGGCCAGGTCGTCGTCGGCGATGCCCGCGCAGAACTGCTGAACGTCAGGCGGCGCGCCGTCGAGGAACCGCTCCCTGACCGCGGCGGGCGCCAGGCCGAAGAGGGACTGGTAGTGCTCGTTCGGCATCGCGTCGATCCAGTCGCGCAGGCCGGCGCCGCCCGGCAACGCGAAGGCCGCCTG
>JASIGS010000361.1 GCA_030052355.1 Streptosporangiaceae bacterium
GACCGGCTCGCAAGGCGAGCCGATGTCCGCGCTGTCCAGGATGGCTGCCCGCGATCATCCGATCAGGATCGCCGAGGGCGACACGGTGATCCTCGCTTCATCCCTCGTTCCCGGCAACGAGGCAGCGGTCTCCCGCATCATCAACGACCTGACCCGGCTCGGTGCCCTGGTGGTGCACAAAGGCAACGCGCTGGTGCACGTCTCCGGCCACGCTCCGGCCGGGGAACTGCTCTACGTGCTCAACCTGGTCCGGCCGAGCAACTTCGTGCCCGTGCACGGCGAGTGGCGCCACCTGAAGGCGCACGCGGACCTGGCCGCGCTGACCGGCGTGCCGCCAGACAGCATCGTGATCGCCGAGGACGGGGTCGTGGTGGACCTGGCGGCGGGCCAGATCACGGTGGTGGGCAAGATCCCGTGCGGCTATGTCTACGTGGACGGGCTGTCGGTAGGCGAGGTCAGTGAGGCGTCGCTGAAGGACCGGCTGATCCTCGGCGAAGAGGGATTCGTCTCGGTGGTCGTGGTCGTGGACTCCACCAGCGGCAAGCTGGTGGCGGGCCCGGAGATACACGCCCGCGGGTCGGGCATCGACGAAGCGGCCCTTGCCGAGGTGCGGCCGCTGGTAGAGGAAGTGCTGGCCGGTGCCGCCAAGGAGGGCATCGACGACGTGCACGAGCTCCGGCAGCTCGTCCGGCGGACGGTCGGCCGCTGGGTGAACGAGAACTACCGCCGTCGCCCGATGATCATCCCGGTCGTCGTGGAGACCTGAGGCAGCGGCGGCCGGGCCGTTTGGTTGCACGGCCGGCGTACTGGATCCGCTAGCGTGCCGGCCGTTCGTGTTAGGCATCTGTTAGCAGGCGATTTGCAGTGCTATCCACCCTGTACCTTGAGATCGGGGATGCGCTACGGTCGATCGGACCTGAAGCGCGGCCCGCATGTGCCTGCTGGTAATGATGACCTGGCCGGCATAGCCAGAATGGAAGAAGCAACCTCATGAGCTACCAGCCGTATCCGACCAGTGGCAGCCAGCAGTTGCCGCAGGGCCAGGCGGCGCCCAAGAGCGTGCTCGACGCCGTCAAGGCCATGTACGCGGGCGCGGGGCTGAGTGTCATCGCGATCATCCTGGTGATCGCCACGAGCTCCAGCATCAAGAGTGCCTTTGCCAAGGCCAACGCCACGGCATCCAAGCCGCTCACGACCTCCCAGCTGCATTCGCTGGAGACCGACTACATCGTCGCGGCGGTGGTGATCCTGGCCATTGGCGCCCTCCTGTGGTTCTGGATGGCGCGTGCCAACCTCGCGGGCAAACGCTGGGCGCGGATCACGTCGAGCGTGTTCTTCGGGCTCTACACCCTGTATCTCCTGCTAGTTCTCACCCGGTCCGGGTTCGGCGTGACGCTCATCCTGGCCGGCCTGGCCTGGCTGGCTGGCCTGTGGGCGATAGTGCTGCTCTGGCGGCGGGAATCGACGGAATACTTCAACCAGCCGTCCTGAGCGCGATGACGATCCCATCCGCGGGGATCTGACAGGGAGTCCCCATGACCTTCGAGCCGTATCCGACTGGGCCCCAGCCCTATCCGGCGGGGCAGACCGGCAACGCCATGCCGCAGCGCCCGCCACAGCCGCCGTCCGTGGTGAACGCCGTGCGGCTCATGTACGCCGGGGCTGTCCTCGGTGTGCTCGGCGTTATCTTCGCCCTGGCGTTCAGCGGGCGGATCAAGAAGGCCGTCCACAAGGCAGAGCTGAGGGCCAACGCGACGCGCGCACGAGAGCACAAGGCCGTGCTGACGGTGAGCCAGATTCACTCGCTCGAGTCGGCCGTCCTCGTCTTCCTCGTGGTGGCCCTCATCATCGGCGTGTTGCTGTGGGTCTGGATGGCCTGGGCGAACGGCAAGGGCAGCAGCTGGGCGCGCATCGTCGCGACGGTGCTGTTCGCGCTGAACACGTTGTCCCTGATCTTCGTGGCCAGGGCAGCCAGCACGGCGATCTTCGTGGGCCTGAGCTGGATCATCGGCCTGGCGGCCATCGTCCTGCTGTGGCGCAGGGAAAGCTCCGCGTACATCAGCCCGCGGCCGTAGCAGCGGGAAGACCGCGGGCGCAGCCCGCCGCCGCGCGTTTGCCGGGACACCGGCCACGACCGCGAGTCGCGACACGCGGCCGCCGGTTACCAGGGGATCGGCCGACTGCTCGCTACCGTGGGAAACATGGCGACCCGTGCGCCCAATCGCGCGCGCCCTCGTGGCAGCACGACCAGCCGGACAGGGCGTTCCGCCCGTGGCAGATCCGGCTCGTCGGCGCGCAGCCGGACGCGATACGCGCGAAGCCGTCGGCAGGCAGATCGCCGGTACAGGCGCGTTCCCTCTAGTAATCCGTTCGTGATCCTGGCCGGCTGGATCGGCGCCGCCCTCACGGGACTGTGGATGGCGCTGGCGCACACGGTGGGCGCCCTGTTCCGCGCGTTCGGCCGCAGCGCACGCGACCTGGATCCGCTGCACCGCAGGGACGGGGTCGGCCTCGCCGTCCTGTGCGCGGCGATCGCGGCGGCGGTGGCGACGTGGTGGCACACCGCCGGGCCGCTGCGGCCGGTGGGCACTGCGGTCGCCACCGTGCTCGGGTCAGGCTCGTGGACGCTGCCGATCCTGCTGGCGCTGCTCGCGTGGCGGTTCCTGCGCCATCCCGACAAGAACGCCGACACGGCCAGGGTGGTGATCGGCTGGACGGCGCTGCTGGTCGGCGTGCTGGGACTGGTGCACATGGCATCGGGGACGCCACGCCTGTCGGCCGGCCTGCCCGCGATCAGGTCGGCGGGCGGGCTGATCGGCTACGCGGCGTCGGTCCCGCTCGTGGTCGTGATCACGAAGTGGGCCGCGATCCCGGTGCTTGTGCTCGTGGCCCTGTTCGGGCTGCTGGTGATCACCGCCACGCCGCTGCACCGCGTCCCTGAGCGGATCGCCGAGCTGAGGTACCTGTTCTTTGGCGGCCCGGGGCCTGCCGAGTCGGAAGAGGACGGGGCTGGCGAGGCTGGCACCGTTGCCCGGCCCCTGGCCAGGCTGGGTCGCCGCCGCGCCGAGGCACTGGAGATCGGCGACCACAGCCGCGCCTACGACACACCGCTGCTGGGCGGCACGCTGAACCGCGGGAAGGCCGGGGAGGCTGGGAAGGCAGGGCGCGACACGGGCGGGGCAGGTACAGCGGCCGCCGATGCCGACCCGGTGCCAGAGGCGCTGACGTTTTCGGGGCCGG
>JASIGS010000362.1 GCA_030052355.1 Streptosporangiaceae bacterium
TGGGAGATCCGGCCCGCCCACGCCCTGCGGTGAACTGCTGACCGTGGCAGCGCGGAACCTCAGCCGCACCCTGTACGCGCACTGTCGCAGGCGGGCGGCATGCTGCGGCCGCGGAAGAGGTGAGGCAGCATGGTAGCCATGACCATCGCGGAGGCCTGGCCGCGGCCGGGCCAGCTGTTCACGGTCGACGAGCTGGACCGGATGCCCGACGACGGCCGCCGCTATGAGCTGCTCGACGGGGTGCTGATCGTGAGCCCGCGGCCCCGAGTCCTGCATCAAGAAGTGGCATTCGAGCTGGCCGTGCAGCTCAATTCGGCGTGCCCGCCGGAGCTGCGCGTGATCCCGGAACCGGCCGTCCAGCTGACCAGATTGACCGAGTTCGACCCGGACATCGTGGTCATCCGCCAGGAGCACGTGCTCGACGCGAAACTCGTCGAGCCCCCGCTGCTGATCGTGGAGGTCAGGTCGCCGAGCACCGCGCTCATCGACCTGAACCGCAAGAAGGCCGCTTACCAGGAGTTCGGCGTTCCGTCCTACTGGATCGTCGACCCGGATCCGGACCGCCCGCAGCTCACGGTGTTCGAGCTAGGCCCGGCAGGCTACGCGCTCGCAAGCCGAGTCGCCGGAGACGACTCGTTCCTAGCAAAACAACCGTTCGACGTCGAGGTCGTGCCCGCGCGGCTCGTCGAGGGCCTGTTCCCGCGCTGATCCTAGGCGGCTCCGGCGGTCGTCGCGATCCAGGCGTACATGAGGGCCTCTTCGCGCCACTTGTCGTAGCGGCCGCTGCGCCCGCCGTGCCCCGCGATCATCTCCGTCTTGAGCAGGAACGGGCCGCCTTTCGCCTCGGCCTGCAGCCTGGCGATCCACTTGGCCGGCTCGCGTATCAGCACCCGCGTGTCGTTCAGTCCGGCCATCGCGAGGATCGGCGGGTAGGTCGCGTCGTGGTCGATGTTCTCGTAGGGCGTATACGACTTCATGTACGCGTAGACCTCAGGGTCGTCGAGCGGGTCACCCCACTCCTCCCGCTCCCCCACGGTCAGCGGCAGCGTGGGATCCAGCATCGAGGTGACCGCGTCGACGAACGGCACCCGGGCGACGATCCCGCCGAACGCGTCCGGCGCCATGTTCACCGCGGCGCCCATCAGCAGGCCGCCAGCCGAGCCTCCCAACGCGACGAGCCTGCCGCGCGCGGTCCAGCCCTCCTTCACCACGTGCCGGGCGCACGCGATGAAGTCGCTGAACGTGTTGATCTTCTTGAGCATCTTGCCGTCGTCATACCAGCGGCGGCCCATCTCGCCGCCGCCGCGGATGTGCGCGATCGCGTAGACGAAGCCGCGATCGAGCAGCGAGATCCGGGATACAGAGAAGCTCGGGTCGCTCGAGAGTTCGTAGCTCCCGTACCCGTACAGCAAGAACGGGTTGTCCCCGTTCAGCGGGGTGCCCTTCCGGCAGACCAGCGAGATCGGCACCTGCGTGCCGTCCTCGGCTGTTGCCCACAGCCGGTGCTGCTCGTACGCGTCAGGGTCGTACTGGCTGCCATCGGGTCCTGGCAGCACCGGCGCGCGCTTGAGCAGCGTCAGCTCGCCGGTGGCGACGTCGCAGTCGTACACCGAGTCGGGCGTTACCAGGGACGTGTAGTGCAGGCGGATGCTGGTTGAGTCGTATTCGGGGTTCGCCCCGGGGTGGACCGTAAAGACGGGCTCGGGGAACACGAGGTCGCGCTCGGTTCCATCGGCGGCCAGCACGCGCAGCCCGGTGAGCACATCGCGCCGTAGGTAGACCACCACGTGATCGGCAAACGCGTCGACGCCGATCAGCCTGGTGTCGTCCCGGCCCGGGATCAGCGGCGCCCACAGCCCGGGATCGTCGACCGGTGCCTGCGCCAGCTCGAAGTTGACCGCGCCGTCGTTGTGCAGGATCAGCAGCCGGTCGGTGCCGTTTGGCGTGACCTGGTGCTCGACGTGGTACTCCACGCCTTGCCTGCGGGGCACGACGACCGTGAGGTCGCCCGTCGGGTTAGCTGCGTCCAGCAGCCAGTACTCGGTCGTGAGCGTGCTGATAGAGCCGATCACGACGTACCGCTTGCTGCGGGTCAGGAAGACCTCTACGTCGTACTTCTCGTCGTCTTCCTGGAACACGATCACGTCGTCGGCTGCGGGCGTGCCGATCATGTGCCGCCAGACCCGGTAAGCGCGCCACGAGTCGTTCACGGTGATGTAGAACAGCGCGGTCCCGTCCGCGGACCAGGCAGTGCCGTAGGAGGTCTCAGGTATCTCGTCCGGTGCGAGCTCACCGGTCCGCAGGTCCTTGAAGCGCATCGTGTATCGCTCGTTACCGGCCAGGTCAGTGGAGTATGCCAGCAGGTTCCCGTCCGGGCTGACGTCAAAGGCGCCGATGCGGAAGAACGCGTTGTCCCCGGCAAGCTCGTTGCCGTCGAGGAGCACTTCCTCGCCGTCAAGTGGAGCGCCGTCGCCGGTCACAGGCGGCCCCGCGTCGTCAGGCCGGACCGCGCGCCGGCAGTGCAGCGCGTACTGCTTGCCCTCGATGGTCCTTGAGTAGTACCACCAGCCGCCGTCACGCACAGGGACCGACAGGTCGGTCTCCTTGGTCCTGGCCTTGATCTCGCCGAATATCGCCTCGCGCAGGCCCTCCTGGCCCGCGGTCATCGCGTTCAGGTA
>JASIGS010000007.1 GCA_030052355.1 Streptosporangiaceae bacterium
ACCGGGTCTTCGGTGACACCGACTCCGCCCGCGAAGGCCCTGACCTCGAAGGCGAATTCAGAACCTGGCGGGTACGGCCCGGCGACACCCAGCTCCAGGTCGTTCATCGCCGGCCGCAGGGCGAGCACGGCCTCGGCGCTTTCCAGCAGCACCGCGATCCAGCCAGGGCCATTGTCTGCCCACTGCAGGTCGACGATCTCCGCCCTGTCGATGCCGAGCGCCTCGGCGACCTGCCGCGCCAGTGGCTCGGCGACCGGGCCGCCGCGCAGCAGCGGCGGCGCCGCGAAGGCGAGCCTGCCCTCGTCCTGGCGGATACTGACCAGTCCTGCGCCGCACTGCTGCACGACCAGTCCTGGCGTGCGCGGCTGGCCGCCCGCCTCGAGCCAGGCGTGGCAGCTGCCGAGCGTCGGATGCCCGGCGAACGGCAGTTCCCGCGACGGCGTGAAGATCCGCACCAGGTAGTCGGCCGTGTCATCGTGCGGCGGCAACAGAAACGTGGTCTCCGACAGGTTGGTCCAGTTCGCGAACCGCTGCATCTGCTCGGCGGTCAGCCCGGCGGCACCGAGCACGACGGCGAGCGGATTGCCCATGTAGGGCGTCGTGGTGAAGACGTCGACTTGACGGAACTGGTGCATCACGGTGATCAGTTTAGGGGGCGTGCACTCTCGGGCTCGTCCTGCTTGATGACGCCGAGCGTCGCAGTCGGCAGAGTCATGATGGCCGGGTTCGCGTCTGCCAGCAGCACGCCGCCCCCGGCAGCCCCCGGATAGCTCAGCACGACCGCGGTATGCGGAAGCCGCTGCAGCTCACCGGCCTCGACGAGGAACTCCCGCGAGCGCTGGGCAGCGGCGGCGAGCGAGTCGCTGGCGCCGATGGCACGCGAGGTGTTCACGCCCCATGACGTGCTCGAGTTGATGCCCTCCGTGACGGACCTGGAGTCGGACAGCGCCACCGACGAGTTCGTGTCCATGCTGACCGACCCGGTGAAGTCGGCGAACGGCGCGAACGTCCCCTGGCGGCTGCGGCCGTGACCCCGGCTCCGCCCCGCTGACGTGGTCAGCGAGACAGCGTCAGAGACCGAGTCCGCCGTGCCGACCGTGCTCGTGTAAGACTCTCCGGCCGTGTCGGTCACCGACGAGCCCACGGTCTGCGTGAGCTGGCTCAGCACGAACCGGTACTGCGTGCCGATCTGATCGGCCGCCACGCGGGCGTCGTCGGCGTTGCCGAGCCGCATGAACGCGACGGCCGAATTGCCGCGGCCAAGTCGTTCCCTCACGTGCGGCGGAATGGACCGGTAGCCAAGCACCAGGCCGGCGCCCACGGTCTCGGCCGCGTCGCACAACCGGTCGAGCGCGTCGCCCGGCAGCCGCTCGGCCCCCATCAGGCAGATGGCGTGCTGCCACGGCCGGCCCGCCGGTGCCTGGCGGAGCAGGGCGGTCAGGGCCACCACCAGGTAGCTGCCGAGCACCGCGTTGCCGGTCGCCGCGGCGCGCCGGTCGAGCCACGCCACCTTGAGCCTGCTGGGCTCGCGCGCGGGCAGCGCGGTTGCCAGCGGTGCCAGCGTGCGCAGCTTTGCCTCCATGGCCAGCGCCCGCTCGATCACGATCCGCTCGCCGCCCCGGCCGATGAGGCCAGCCAGCCTGGTCAGCTGATCCTGCCAGAGGTGTCCCGACTCGAGCTGACGCCGCGCGCCGCCCACCTGCGCGAGCACCCGCAACGCGGCAGTCAGCTGCACCATCGTGGCGTCATCGTCGAGCAGGTCGAGCACCTCCGCGATCAGCGCAGCGTCGCGCGCGGGATCGGACCCCGCCACGGCCGGGGAGGCCGCGGCCCGCCCGTACACGTCAGCCGCGCTGACCGTCAGCGCGAGCACATCAGCCAGGACGTCGCGGGCCAGTCCGATCCCCAGGTCCAGCCGGGACAGGTCGGCGGGCAGCACCCAGACCAGCGGGTCAAGACCGGAACGCCGGGCGAGCGCTATCAGGTCAGCGGCCACCGCACCCTCGGTCAGGTCGACGACCGTGACCTCGCCGCCCGCCGCCAGCCGGGGAGCGGCCAGCGTGGTCAGCAGGGCCGACCAGCCGGCCAGTGTGCCGCCGGCCACGTCGAGCCGGTGCACGCTCGTCGGCAGCGTGACCGGATGCCACTGCGGCCGGCGCCAGTACGCCGACGTGCGGCGCTGCCAGGCGCTGTAGTCCCTCGCGTGCTGCCGCTGGCGCGCCGCGAGCTGGCTGAGCTGGACCGCCCTGAACGCGGCTACCCGTTCTTCCTCGGCCGCGAGCGCGGCGGCAAGCCCGGTGTTGCCGCGCCGCAGCGCCCGGCCGCAGTAACCCGCGGCACCGGCAGAGATCGCGGTTGCCAGCCCCAGCGCGGCGATCGCGGACCTGGCCGAGAACTGCCAGGCCCCGGAAAAGCCAGCGAGCCAGCAAGCACCAGACATCGCTAGCCCGCCGAGGCTGACCGTCAGGCCTAACCTGGCCGGGCGCGCCAGCCTGAGCTGCTCGCGTTTCCGGGCTGCCACCCAGTCCGGGCTGACCAGATCCGGCGCCACCGGGGCGGGAGCCACCGGCATCGGACCCGGAGCCGTGCCCGTGCTGGCCTGCTGCCAGCCGACGTAGATCAGGTCAGGGCGGATGTGGCCGCGAGGCGCGCCGGGACGGCTCACCGGTGGCTGCCCGACCACGCCGCCGCCGCATCCGAGCCCGCGCGGGCGCGAGCACGTTCGCCGCTTACGGCGGTCGCCGCCTCACGGCAGCGCATCACTTCGCTCCGTTGCCTAGCGGGCACGGCGAGCGTGAACCGGCCGGCTGGCTGGACCTCCACGACGACGGCCGCGGCGCTGCGAAGGTCGTCGGCGTGCCCGGCGTCAGCGGTGCTCAGCAGCACCGCCG
>JASIGS010000040.1 GCA_030052355.1 Streptosporangiaceae bacterium
CCGGGCCAAGCTGACGCGGCCGCGTGGTCCGACGCGGCCCGCTCCGCCGGCGGGGTCCGCTCCGCCGACGGGGTCCGCTCCGATGGGCGCACTCGCTCCGGGCCCGGCATCCGATCCTGGCCGCGCTCGCGGCGCTGTGCTGGGCCCTGGGGACGACCCCCGGGAGATGCTGACTCGGCATCGGGCGATCTGGGCTCGTCGAAGGCCCGTCCCGGGTGGCGCGATGGCCACTCGTCTCCGGGCCGACGGCCGGGCCCATCCCCCTCACGCGCCGGGCGGCCGCCCGCCCGGGCGCTGACAGGCTCGCTGCGCGGCGCTGCGGCACTCAGGACGGCCTCGTCAGCAGTGGCGGACGATGCCGTCCCGGCGGTGTCGCCGCTGGCCGTGTCACCTCTGGCCGTGTCGCCGCCGAATACCTCGTCGCGCCAGACCGCCACTCCGACGATCAGCAGCAGCAGGGCTACCGCCGCCAGCCCGATGGCCAGGTACACCAAGAGCAGCGTCCCGCTCACCGCGCCGACCGCTAGCAGGGCCACCGCGGCGACGACGACCGCGACAATTGCACCGAATCGGATCACGTGCAGGCTCCCATCAGCTGCGGAGCGCAGTCACCCCGATCCCAGCTACCGACGGTCGATCTGGCCTGCATCTGCCGGGTGGAAGCCGCCGTTGTGTGCCACGGCCTCGGGGACCGCGGCGTACCCACCGCTGGGGCCACCGTTGCGCATGTCAAGCCGCCCCATGCCGACGCCCACCGGCGACTGAGAGCCGGTACCGACCGCCGGGAAGACGCCGCTGTCTGCCGCGCCTGCCTCGAGGTCACGCAGCTGGCCCTCAAGGTAGGCCTTGAGCCGGCTGCGGTACTCGCGCTCGAACGCCCGCAGGTCATCGACCCGGCGCTCCAGTTCCTCGCGGGACTGGACGAGCGAGCCCATCGCCTGGCGGTGCCGCTCCTGCGCGTCCCGCTCCAGGCTTTCCGCACGTGCGCGCGCGTCGCTGGTGATCTGCTCGGACTGCCGCCGGGACTTGGTGAGGATCTCGTCGGCCTCGCGACGGGCGCGGCCGAGCGTCTCGTCGGCCTCGCGGCGCGCGTCGGCGATCGCCTGGTCCGCGGTCTGCTGCGCGAGCGCGAGCACCCGGGCAGCGGTGTCCATGTTGTCCTCAACCGGCCTCGGTGCGCTGATCATGACCGGCTCCGGCCTGCGCTCCGGCTCATGCCGGATGGGCTCGGGGGTCAGCATGTCAGGTATCTCAGCCTGCGGGGTCAGGCTAACGGGAGGCTTGCCGCGCAGCGCCTCGGCCAGCTTGGCCCTGAGCTCCTCGTTCTCCTGAATGAGCTCGTCAAGCGCGGCTTCTACCTCGTCGAGGAAGGCGTCGACTTCTTCTTCGTCGTAGCCCGGCCTGAGCCTGGTAGTGCTGAACTGCTTGTTCCGCACGTCCGCGGGCGTCAGTGGCATCTCTTCTCCCTGGAGCTTTGTCCCTTTTGGACCCTATCCGACACGATCGTACTAGCCCCGGACGACCTGCCAGAGCACGTAGACCACAACGAACAGCAGCATGAAGCTGAGGTCCAGAGCCACACTACCGATCCGGAGCGGCCGAATGTAGCGCCTTAGAAATCTGAGTGGCGGATCTGTGGCCGAGTAGACACCCTCGGCTACAACCAGGATGACGCCGGATGGCGTCCAGTCCCGCGCATATACCTGAATCCAGCTCAAAATAAGCCGGATTATCAGCAGCAGCAAGTAGACCGATAGTACGTAGAAGGCTACGTCCCTAAATATGTTCACGTCCTGCCCGCCTATCGGCCACCCCAGGCGCGGGCCCCGACTGGCAGGCCCGCCCGGCTAACTCTGGTTGAAGAAGCCTCTTTCCGCGATGCGGGCCTTGTCCTCGGCCGTGACCTCAACGTTGGCCGGGGAGAGCAGGAACACCTTGTTGGTCACCCGTTCGATGCTCCCGCGCAATCCGAAGATCAAGCCTGCCGAGAAATCGACGAGACGCTTGGCGTCGCTGTCGACCATCTCGGTCAGATTCATGATCACCGGAGTGCCCTCGCGGAAGTGCTCTCCGATCGTACGTGCCTCATTGTACGTGCGCGGGTGCAAGGTCGTGATCCTCGCCAAATCGGTCGCCTGCACGGTGGCCTGCGCTCGCTTCTCGACGGCACGGCCGTTGACCTGGACGTCCAGCGTGCGGGCGTCGTGCCTGTCGTCGTCCATCACGAGCTCGGCACCGTACTCGTCGTACCCGTCGCCGTACCCGTCCTGGTACTGATCATCAAGGCGGTGGTCGTCCTCTACCAGGCCGAGATAGACCGCCATCTTGCGCATTGCGCCGGCCATCTTGTGTCCTCCGTCACGCACGCCAAGCGGCCCAGTCCGGTGCCTTTTTTCCCTGGGCTTGCTTAACCGGCCGAGTACTACGCGACGGACATTACCTGACGAAGGGCCGCCGGCCGCCGAGCAACGCCGTACCAACGCGAACAAGTGTTGCGCCCTCTGCTATTGCATCCTCTAGATCGCCGCTCATACCCGCCGAGATCGTCATCGCACTGGGATGCACAGACCGAACGGTTTCTGCTATCTCCCTGAGCCTCGCAAATGCGGGCCTGGCCGGCTGACCGAGCGGAGCGACCGCCATGACGCCCGCCAGGGCGAGCCCCGGTTCGGCCGCGACCGCAGCGGCAAGCTCGGGCACCTGCGCCGGATCGGCGCCACCACGGCCTGGGGCCGGGCCGGGCGAGCCGGATACGCCCGACGCAGGCCAGGCGGCCGGATCCAGGTCGACCTGCACGAGACAGCTGATCTCGCGGCCGGCCGCCGCCGCCCTGCGGCCGAGCGCCTGGACCAGGCGGAGCCGGTCGACGGAGTGCACGGTGTGGGCGTATCTCGCGACGCTGGCAGCCTTGTTGACCTGGAGCTGACCCACGAAGTGCCACCGCACCGCCACCCCGGCGGCGGCGCACGCGGCGGCCTTCGGGGCCGCTTCCTGATCTTTGTTCTCGCCGATGTCGGCGACGCCGAGCCGGTGCAGCAGCAAGACGTCGGACACCGGGAACGTCTTGGTCACCGCGACCAGGCCGACCTCGTCCGGCTGCCGTCCGGCGGCCGCGCAGGCCACCTCGATCCTGGCGCGCACGGCCGCGAGGCCGGCCGCGATCTCGGCCAGCCGCTCGGCAGCAGGTTCCGGCGGAGACCCGGCCCCCTCAGCGCGCCCGCTCATGCCGAAAGATCATGGCAGCAGCCACACGAGACCGGCGAACCGCCCCGTCTGGCCGTCCCGCCGGTAGGAAAACAGCTCGGCGGACTCCTTCGTGCACCGGCCGTCCGCGGCGACCTCACCCACGCCGAGCCCGGCGAGCTGGGCGCGGATAGCGGCCGTCAGGTCGAGTCCGGCGGTACCGTCCCTGGTCACGCACCAGGCGGCCGGGACCTCCGCGCTCACCCGGTCCCGCATCTGGGCGGGGACCTCGTAGCACCCGCCGCAGATGGCCGGCCCGATGCAGGCAAGCATCCTGCCCGGGCTCGCCCCGGCGGCCGTCATGGCCGACACCAGCGCCGGCACCACTCCGGCCACGGTCCCTTCCCGGCCGGAGTGGGCCGCGCCTACCATGCGTGCCTCGGGGTCGGCGAGCAGCACCGGCACGCAGTCGGCCACCAGCACCGCGAGCGCCACGCCCGGGACGTCGGTGAACTCCGCGTCCACCGGATCCGCGAGCTGGCTGGCGGATCCGCTGCCGACATACCGGACCGTGGCGCTGTGCACCTGACGCATCCAGGCGATGCCGGCCGCATCCAGCCCCTGCGCGCGGGCGAGCCGCTCCCGGTTGGCGGCTACGGCGGCCGAGTCGTCACCGACGCCCGCGCCCAGGTTCAGTGATTCGAACGGCGGCCGGCTGACACCCCCGTTCCGGTCCGTGAACACCGCGCGCACGCCGGTGCCGAGGCCGGCTTCCGGCGCCCTGGCGGGCCTCACTTCAGGAAGTCGGGCACGTCGAGCTCGTCGTCTTCCTCGAACACGACCGACCGGCGCTTGGTGCTCGCGGATTCGCCTGGCCGCGGGCCAGCGCCCGGCCGGGCGCCCTGCTGGCCGGCCGCCTGCCCGCTGGCGGCTGCCGTGCCGTCGGATTCTGCCTGTCGCGGCGGCGGGACACCGCCCGGTCCCGCGGCGTCACC
>JASIGS010000041.1 GCA_030052355.1 Streptosporangiaceae bacterium
CGGGTGGCACACAGCTCGTGCCTGGCCAGCACGTGCAGGTTGAACCTGGCCCACTCGACGATGTCGGTCTTCTTGTTGTCGTGAGCGATCAGCGCGATCCTGCGCCTGACCTGCTGTTCTGGCTGTGTGCTCATGGCACACATCATGGAGTGCGCCGGTTTCGGCACCGCGAACTTCCCATTGCCCGGATGTTTCGCCTCGGCTACCGTTCCGGGCATCGATACCTCGCCCGACTACCTGCGCTTCTCGCCGGACTCCCGGTAGTCGCCTACGATTCTGTCGCTGCCCGTACACGACGTAAGGCCCGCAAGCACCGTGCAAGGGCCTCCGACCGCCCGCTAGCACCAGATCCTCCAGGATGGGTCCCATGACCGTGACCGGCTCGATCTGGCGTGACCAGCTCACCGACCACGAGCGCGCCACGCTCGCCAGGGCCGACGCCCACGTCGCCGGGTCCACGCCGGACGTGCTCGTGGTCGGCGGCGGCATCGCCGGAGTTTGCACCGCCGCGGCGTGCAGCGAGGCCGGGCTGGGCAGGGTCCTGCTGCTCGAGACCGGCCAGCTAGGAGCTGGCGCGACCGGCGGCGCTACCGGACTGCTCGTTCCCGAGCCGCATCAGTGGAGCGACCCTGAGCCGTTCGTCGACCTGGAGCGGGCGAGCCTGGCCCGCTGGCGCGACCTAGAGCAGTCGGTGCCCGGCGGAGTCGGCCTCGTCGAGCTGGACTGGATCGGCCTCGCGCCGCACGAGGGGGGCTACGCCGCGCACCAGCCACGCGAGGTCGAGTGGCTCAATCCTGGTCAGGTCCAGGACCTGATTCCCGGGCTGGCAAGGCCCATGGAGGGGGCGCTGATCCGCCGTCAGGGCCGGATCAACCCGCTGCGCGCAGTGGCCAGGCTCGCCACCAGGATCCCTGCCGTGGCGACCGGGGTGGCAGCCACCTACGCCGAGGTCGAGGGTGATCGCATCGTCCGGGTCGGGACCTCCGCGGGTGAGGTGAGCCCGGGGGCTGTCGTCTTCGCCACCGGCCGTCCGCCCGTGCTCGACGGCCTGCCCCTGGACATCCCCTCGGACCGGGTCAAGGGTCACCTGCTGGTCACCGAGAAGACCGAAGTCTCGCTGCCGGGGATCGTCGCGCCGGTGGCCACTCAGATCGAGAACGGCCAGCTACTCGCCGGCGGCACCTTCGACGTCGGCGACGAGAGCCCGGCAGTGCGTCCGGAGGTCATCGAGTCGATCGCCGACGGACTGGCCGCCGCGCTGCCCGACCTGCGCGGTGTCGGCATCGCGTACCAGTGGTGCTGCTTCCGCCCGCGGCACCCGGACAGAAGGCCGGTCATCGACAGGGTGCCGGGCATCGCGAACGCGTGGCTGACATCGGGTCACTTCCGCACCGGGATCCTGAACGCCCCCGTAACCGCCAGCGTGCTCACGCACTGGATCTCGGAAGGTGAGCCCCCGGCTGAGGCCAGAACCTGGTCAGCCACCAGGTTCGCCGGGTCCTAGCGAGCCCGGTAACGAGGCGGCCGGCACGGCCGACGGCCCGGGCAGCTCACGCTGGTCCGGCTGACCCGGCACGACCGGCCCGGCGGGTGCGGCCGTCACGACCCGGCGGTCATCGGGAAGCCGCTGCGTGACGCCCGCCCGGTCCAGGTACTCGAGCATGGGTATGGCGGTGCGGCGTGTCGTGTGCAGCGCTTCTCTCGCCTGTGCGGCCGTGAACGGCTGAGGCAGCCTGGCCAGGATCGCCGCCGCGGCGGTGTCCGCACCGGGCGCCAGCACGACCTGGTCGCTGATCCGCATCAGCTCGCCGGCCCTGACAGCGGCCGCGAGGCTGCGCGCGTCCAGGCCGAGCTTTCTGAGCCTGTCGGCGTCCGGTGAGGCGAACGGGTCGGCAGCCAGGTCGGCGCGGAGCACCCGCAGCGCGGCTCGCAAAGCCTCAGGGAGGCCGGGACCCGCCGCATGCGGGCCGGCCGCCTGGCTGATCTGCAGCGCGCCGCAGCTGATCCGGAACGGCGGCCGCGCCAGCGCCGCCACCAGCCGGCGATCCGGCAAGTCGAGCGCTGCCCTGGCCGCCTCGAGCGGCATGCCGGCGGCGAGCGGCTCGGCCGCGGCGTATCTCGCGAGCACCTCGCCGAGCTGATCCCCGAGCGCACGCCAGCGCTCCGGGTCAGCCAGCCACTCCCCGGCCACCGGCTTCGGGTGATCGGTGATGCCCATCGCCAGCAGCGTGCTCGCCCGCATCAGGCCGTGCCTTGCCAGCAGGTGAGCAGCGGCTGGCTGGTCGGGCCATGCCGTCAGCAGCCGTGCCGCGGCGTTCGCCGCTCCGCGCCTCGCGAGCGGCGGTGGGGCAACGTCGAGCACGACGGCACCCGCCACCGCTGGCCACTGGCCGTCATGGCGGCTCCCCGGGTCGCGCAGCAGCACCCTGTCTCCCACGTGCAGCGGGAGCGGGTCCGCCAGGCTCAGCCTGGCCAGGTCTGGCGCCAGCGGCCGCACCCTGGCCAGCACGCGTGACGAGCCAGCGTGCACTGTCACGGCGCGCGGCAGCTGCAGCGCTGCCCGCTCAGGCAGGCTGGCGTTCGCCGGGACGACCCCGCAAATGCGCACGTCCAGCACGTCAGTGAGCGTCCACCGGCCCGCCTGAATCAGCGCCATGCCGCGGTGCAGGGCATCCTTGCTGACGCCGCGCAGGTTCAGTGCCACCCGGGCGGTGCCGGACGCCTCGCTCGCCGGCTCGCCGAGCAACTGCAGGTCCCTGACCCGCACCGGCCGCATGGCCGGCGTGACGACCAGCTCGTCGCCTCGGTGCACGGTCCCGGCCGGCAGCGTCCCCGTGATCACGGTGCCACTGCCGGAAATGCTGAACGCGCGGTCGATCCAGATCCGAACCGGAGCACCGGGGTCGGGCTCTGGCACGGCGTGCGCGAGCTTGTCAAGCGCGGCCGTCAGCTCTCCGATGCCCTCCCCCGTGACCGCGCTCACCGGCACGGCCGGAACGACGCCAAGGCTCGTGCGCGCTATCTGCCCGGCCGCCTGCGCCATCGCCGCGGCGGGGTCGGCGAGATCGCACTTGGTGACGGCCAGCAGCCCGGTCCTGATGCCGAGCGCGTCGATCACCGCGAGATGCTCCGCCGACTGCGGCATCCAGCCTTCGTCGGCCGCCACCACGAACAGCACGGCCGGGACCGGGCCGGCGCCTGCGAGCATGTTCGGCACGAACCGCTCGTGCCCGGGCACGTCGACAAACGCCATCTGCTCACCCGACGGCAGGGTCAGCCAGCCGAAGCCGAGGTCGATCGTCATCCCGCGGCGGCGCTCTTCTGCCCAGCGGTCCGGCTCCATCCCGGTCAGGGCATGGATGAGCGCCGACTTGCCGTGGTCGACGTGCCCAGCTGTCACGACGACGTGCATGGCCTTCACCCCGCCTTCACTGGCAATCAGCCCGACGCGGCGACAACCGCGCCGGCCAGTACCTCGTCCTCTTCCGGCGCCACGGCGCGCAGGTCGAGCAGCAGCCGTCCGGCCTCGACCCGCCCGACGACGGCCGGCATCAATCCGCGCCGCACCTGCTCGCCGGCCCGCAGCGGTTCCGCGAGGCCGGCCGGCAGGCTGACCGCGGCGCTGTCGACCGGCTTACCGGGTGCGCCTCCGCCGCCCACGGCGGCTTGCGTTTCCTGCGCGCTCGCGTCCACGCCGGCACCCGCCAGTCGGTCGGCGATCCGCCGGGCGCGCCGCGTCAGCTCGGCCGGATCGGCCGCCAGGGCTTGCGCCACCGGGCCGGCGGGCCCCGCCAGCGTGGCCTCGAGGGCCGCCACCGTCAGCTTGTCCACCCGCAGTGCCCGCGCGATCGGGTGGCGGGCCAGCCGCGAGACCAGCTCGGCGCGGCCGAGCAGCAGGCCGGCCTGAGGACCGCCGAGCAGCTTGTCCCCGCTCGCAGTGACCAGTGCCGCACCCGCGTCCAGCCAGCTGCTGGCGTCAGGCTCGTCGGGCAGCAGGGGGTGCGGCGTGAGCAGACCGGATCCGATGTCGCCGACGACCGGGACGCTGAGGCCGGCGAGCTCGGCCACCGAAGCGCTCGCGGTGAAGCCCTCGATCCGGTAGTTGGACGGGTGAACCTTCAGCACGAACGCGGTCTGCGGACCGACCGCGGCCGCGTAGTCCGCGGCCGTCGTGCGGTTCGTCGTACCCACCTCGCGGATCTTCGCGCCGGTCGACTCGATCAGGTCCGGCAGCCGGAACCCGTCGCCGATCTCGATCAGCTCGCCCCGGCTGACCACGATCTCGCGGCCGGCCGCGAGTGCCGTCGCCGCCAGCACCAGCGCGGCAGCGTTGTTGTTGACGACGTGCACGGCCTCGGCGGCCGGCACCGCGGCCGCCAGCGCGGCGAGCATGCCGCGGCCACGGCGTCCCCGCCGCCCGGTCGACAGGTCGAACTCCAGGTCCGTGCATCCGGCCGCGGCCTGGACCGCGGCCCGCGCGGCGGCAGACAGCGGCGCGCGCCCGAGGTTCGTGTGCAGCAGCACGCCGGTCGCATTGATCACCGGGGTGAGGGTCGCCGCCAGCGGCGGCAGCCCGGCTGCCGCTACATCGGCCGCGTTTGCGGGCTCGATCTCGCCAGACCGCACCTGCTCCTGGGCGCGGCGGACGGCCGCCAGCACGAGCGGCCGGCCGAGTCGCTGCTCGGCCGCGGCCAGCCTCGGGTCGGCCAGCAAGGCGTCGGTGCGGGGGGTGAGCCTGCGGACGTCCACGAGCGCGACCATACCTTTACTAACGCGCGGCCTGGCATGTCCTGCAGCCCACTTCTTAGGCGATTTACCAGCACTTTGCCGAAGGTACCCGCCGGCAAACGCAGTGCATGTGCAAGTCTTTAAGCATCCGATTCCGTAGGGAGTAGGCAGTGATGGACGACCAGCCCAGGATTCCCCTTAGTCGTGGCGCTGTGAGCGGAGTGATACTGATCCTCCTCGGACTGTGGGGCGGGCTGGCACCGTTCGTTGGCCCGTACATCCACTTCGGGTTCACGCCGGACAAGGCGTGGGCGTACACGGAGGGACGGCTCTACTACTCGGTGGTGCCCGGTGCTGCCGCCCTGCTCGGCGGGCTGCTGGTGATCCTCACCCGCAACCGCGGCGTCGGCATCGCCGGCGGGCTGCTCGCAGCGCTTGGCGGCGCCTGGTTCGCGCTCGGCAACGGCTTCGTCATCACCGTGCTGAAGAGACCGTCGATCAGCGTCGGCGCCCCGCTGGCGGCTACGGCCCTGCGCGCGTACCTGGAGTCGATCGCGTTCTTCGGCGGGCTCGGGCTCCTCGTGTTGTTCTGCGGCGCGCTCGCGGCCGGCCGCTTCTCGATGCTCGCAGCCAGGGACGTGGCTCCGGCGCCGGAAGGCACCGACCTCTACGACACGCAGACGGGTTTCCCCACGGTGTCCGGCCAGTTCCCGGACACGCCAGGCTATCCGCCGGTCACCGCGGGACAGTAAGGGATTCAGCGCCGCGGCGCCCCGGTACTGTCCCGCACCACGAGCGTGGTGGCCAGTTCGATGTGATGCGGCTCCGAGATGCCGCCGGGGTTGGCGTACAGCATCCGGAACGCTGCCGCGGCCATGGCCGCGAGCGGCTGCCGGACGGTGGTGAGAGCGGGGGTCGCCCAGGCGGCCACCGGCACGTCGTCGAAGCCGACGACGCTGACGTCGTCCGGCGCGCGCAGCCCCCGTTCCGAGATCGCTTGCAGCACGCCGAACGCCTGCGCGTCGTTCCCGGCCACGATGGCTGTCGGGGGCTGCGGTAGCGCGAGCAGCTGCCGCGCCTGATCGCGGCCTCCTGGCGCGTTGAACTCGGCGTGCCGCACCAGCTGGCTGTCCATGCTGAACCCGGCGTCCAGCATGGCGGCACGGTAACCGGCGAGCCGGGCCAGACCCGACCACAGCCGGTCCTGCCCGATGACGGCGATCCGCTCGTGGCCGAGATCGATGAGATGACGGGTTGCCAGCAGGCCGCCGAGCCAGTTGGTGGTGCCTACCGACCGAACCCCCTGCCCCGGCTCTTCTGGCGGGTCGATGAGCACGAGCGGGATCTGGGCCTCGGCCAACTGCCGCAGATGTTCCGACCCAGGCAGGTGCAGCGCGCACAGCGCGCCGCCCGTCCCGCGGCGGCTGGCCCGGTCGAGCCACCGCGCGAACTCGGCGGGCGAGCTCACGGTGGTCACGATGACGCTGACGTCGGCGTCCTCCGCCGCCTCGACGGTACCGCGGATCAGCTCCTCGGCCCACGGGTTGTGCAGCCTGAATATCAGCAGGTCGACGACGGCGAAGCCGACCTGCGAAGCAACCCGGTAACCGTGCTGTCGCAGCAGGCTGGACACCCGCTCGCGGGTATCGGCCGATACGTCGGTGCGGCCGTTGAGCACCTTGGACACCGCCGAGGCGGAGACCCCGGCTTCGCTGGCGATCGTGGCTAGGGTCGCGCCTCGTGACCCCGCCCTGCCGTTTCGAAATCTGACCCGCTCAACTGGCGCACGCGGTCGGCCGTGAGCCCGCGGAAGGCCGTCAGCAGTCCCTGCTGGCGGTGGTTGACCTGGCACATGCGTCAGTTTAGCCTGAAGCAGCCAGTTCGCGACTCTTTCGAAAGCATGCCGTACGGCAAGGAGACCACCCAAGGTGCCGACGAGTAACCCCCCGGCAGTACAGCTCTACTCTGTCCGCGAGCAGCTTCCCGCCGGCCGTAAGGGCGTGCTGCGGCGGATTGCGGCGGCCGGATACGGAGCGGTAGAGGCTTTCAACGTGACCGCCGATCCGGCCGGCCTGCGCGCGGACCTGGACGCCGCCGACCTGCCGGTATGCGCCGTGCACGCGAACCCGGCTGGCGACCAGGCCGCGGAGATCTTCGACGCCACCAGGACGCTCGGCGCGGACACGATCATCGTCCCGTACCTGCCGCCTGCCAGGTTCGCTGACGCCGCTGGCGTCGCAGCCGTGGCCAGCGAGCTGAACCAGACTGCGGCACGTGCCGCCGACGCCGGCTTCCGGCTCGGGTACCACAACCACGACTTCGAGCTCTCCTCGATCGTGGGCGGCCGGCCGGCACTCGAGGTCCTGGCCGCGGCGCTCGATGACGGTGTGCTGCTCGAGGTCGACACCTACTGGGCGGCGGTCGGCGGCCAGGACGTGCCAGCTTTGCTCGGCCGGCTCGGCGACCGGGTCCGCTACCTGCACGTCAAGGACGGGCCGATCAGCAAGCAGGAGCCGATGACGGCGGTGGGCGCGGGCCGGATGCCGGTCGCCGAGATACTGGGCGCCGCGCCGGCCGCGGAGTGGCACGTCGTGGAGCTAGACAGGTGCGCGACCGACATGCTGACC
>JASIGS010000363.1 GCA_030052355.1 Streptosporangiaceae bacterium
GGTCCGCCAGCGCGGCGACGGTCAGCCCGACCGCGATGACAGCGTTGACCCACGGTGGTCGCCGGCCAACACGCAGCCAGTCGAGTGCCCTGGCGTTCAGACTGCTGAGCGGCCCCACACGTCAAAGGTAATGACTGGCAGGGGGCCGCGCATCGTCTGAAAGTCCGGACAGCATACGACTACCGGAGGATGCCAGCCGGCCGTTCGTCTTATCGGAATTCGTCGGTTCCGATGACGACTCCCAACCGCTAGTCGGCCATCCTGGGTGCGTTCTCGTGAAAGGAGAAGCAGTCGTGGACGCAAATCTCAGGCGGTGGCTAGCCATCGGCGGCCTGCTCTTTGTGGTACTGGTAATTGCCGCCGTCATGGTAATCGCGTCGGCACCAGATAACACAGCGAGCATGGCCAAGGTCTTGAGCTATTACACGCAGCACAGGACCTCTGGATATGTGACCGCCATCGTGCTCGAGGCTGCGGTCGCCGTCGCGCTGTGGTTCTTCTGGTACTTGCGGAACTTGCTCATCGACGCAGGAGCGGACGCTCGGCTGACGACCCTGGGCTTCGCTGGGGCCATCGTCTTTGGCGTGGGCGGCGGCCTGGGCGGCGGCATGAGGTGGGTGATGTCAGATTCCGTGGGCCACGTCACCCCGGCCGTGCTGCAAGGACTCAACGCTGTCCAAGCGGACCTGAACACGGTCCTGAGCGGGGCCGGAACGGCACTGCTGCTGTTCGCCACCAGCATCGCGATCATCAGGAGCGGGGCGCTGGCCAAGTGGCTCGGATGGCTGGGCATCGTCTTGGGCGTGGTGGATCTCGTCACGATGATCGGTCCGGTGCCCGTGGCAATCTGGGTACTCGTCGCGAGCGTCGTGCTAGTGGCATCCAGGAAGCAGGCAGTCCTCTCCCCCGCGACAACGAGTTAGACGTGGGGCGACAGCTGCCTCGGGAACCCGGCGCCGGACCAGTGCCCGAGATCCGTCGCGAATTGCCGAGCTAACCGCTCGCTGCCATGATGAAGCCGACAGGAAGCCGGAAGGGACGGTAGCAATGGCGGCGGAGGCTAGATTCACGATCGGGGTTCGGGCAAGCTGCACCGATGGCGACTGCGGCGAGGTGCGCCGCCTGATCATTGACCCCGCTACCGATGTGGTCACCCACCTGGTCATCCAGCCAGGGCACCAGAAGGACGACGCGAGGCTGGTTCCCTCTGACCTGGTCGAGAGCACTGAGGGCGAAGTCAAGCTGCATTGCACGCGCGCGGAGTTCGACCGGCTCGACTACGCCGAGGACCGCGAACTCGTCGACCAAGCCGACCAGTACCTCGGCACCGGTGGGGCCCTCGGCTCGGGCTTGATATACGAGACCAGCGGCGACGCGGTCGCACCCATGGGCATTCAGGGGCCGATTGACCTGGGGCCCATGCCAATGCCAAAGCGGCCCAGGACTTTTGTCGAAGACGTTGTTCCGCTGGGTGAGGTCCAGGTGCGACCCGGCGACAAGGTGCATGCCGTCGATGGCGAGATCGGACGGGTGCGGGGCTTCCTCGTCGACCCCGGTGATGACCGGGTAACTCACGTGCTGCTGGCGGAAGGGCACCTGTGGGGCCGGAAGGAAGTTGCCATCCCACTAGCCGCCGTGACTGGAGTCAAGCTGGGAATCCGGCTCAACCTCACGAAGGAACAGGTGGGAGACCTGCCACCGGCCGACTGAGCAGCACCCCCTTGGAAGTCTGCGAAGGCGTTGGTGGCAGGGTAGGGAGTGCAGCAGGACGTTCCGGCCGCTGGGAGCGGCGCGGCGGCTTGCTAGCTGCACCGTCGCCTCGCCAGCGGCTCTGGAAGCCGGGGGGACACGACAATGCTGGCGCACGACATCGACTTCCATGAGATTTTCAGGCTTAGTCCAACCGGGATGGCCGTGCTTAACGCCGATTTGTTTTTCGTCGACGTCAACGATCAGTTCCTGGCTGAGGCCGGTCGCCCGCTGGAGGAGCTGGTCGGCCACAACATCTTCGAGAAGCTCCCGAAGATGCCCGCCGACCTGCGGGACACCGAGCGGACTGTGCTGGAGGAGGCCCTCGACACCGGGCGCACGGCCCACAGGGCCCTGGCCCGCTACGACGTCGAAGACCCAGCCCACCCTGGTGCGTTCGTCGAGCACTACTGGTCATGCGTGGCACTGCCCATCCGTGGCCTTGACGGCCACGTACAGGCGTACGAGCTGAGTGTGCGGAATCTGACGCCAGTTATCTCGCAGTACCAGGCGATGCGGGCCGGGAAGGAGCTGTCAGCCGCCCAGGAAACGACGCGATAACCAGACAGGCAGAGCTGGCGAGCGTCTCAGAAACACGCCGATCCTCGGCGCACGAGGACTCCGCCCGGCCGGCATCGGTCGGGTCAGTCTCTGGCGAGGGCGCCGATGCCGGCCAGGACGAGGTCACCGAGCTCGCGGTCACCATCGATAGCGGCGTCCAGCTCCTCCAGGCCCAGCCGGCGGACGGCCACCCTGCAAAGGCCGACGGCGTCGGTGACGATGGTGACGTCCGGTTCCGCGGGCTGCTCTTGCGGTGCCAGCGGCACGATGTAGGTGCCGCCGGCCGGGCCGGTGACGGCGAACCGGGCGGCGTGACCGGGCGCGGGCGTGCCCTGGTACGCCAGGGCGAGCGGGACGGCCGCTATCAGCGCGAAGCACAGCGTCGCCATCCGCTCGCTGTCCAGCTCGGGCAGCGGGCGCATGGTGGCCTGGCAGATGTCGATGGAGTGTGCCCACAACTCCCCAGTGCGCGCCACCAGCAGCTGGTCGACGCTGATGGTGATGTCATGGAAGACCACCATCCGGCTGCGGTCACCGGCGGCCGCGGCCGCCACCAGCCGCGCCTGCTGATACCACTGCCGGGCGATGTCACGCGGATCGGTGTCAGCAAGCTCGGCGACGACCGGGCGCGTCGCGGCTACGTGATCGGGCAGGTCGGGGACGGTGTCTTGCGGGTCGAGCCAGCGCAGCACGAGCCGCTCGACCCCGACCAGATGCGCAACCAGGTCGCGGACCCGGCCGTGCTCGGCGTGCGCGGGCGCGTTCCAGTCGGCATCGGTGAGCGAACCCAGCAGCTGATTCAGGTCCTCGACGGTGCGGTCGAACGCGACCGCCGGCTCGCACAGCTGCGCAGCACCGACGGACCGCCCGGGCGGGCGGCGGGACGCGGCCCGGGCGAGGGTAGCTGAGCGCAGCTGCGGCGGCGGGTCGGTGACCGTTGCCTCGGCCAGCAGCGCGATGGCCTCGGCCAAGTCGGTCGGAAGCATTCCGGTGCGTAGCTCGGCGTCGGCTTGCTCGCCGGGCAGGAGGGCGTCGAGCGCGAGCAGGGCAGCGGTCTCGTCGTCGGAGGGGGTGCCGTTCACAAGATCGCCTCCCTTGCTTCGTCGGTGAGCAGCGCTCGGAGCTTGGCCAGTGCGGCTCGCAGCCGGGTCTTCGCCGTCCCTTCCGGGATGCCGAGTGCCTGCGCGACCTGCACGTAGGTGAGGCCGTCATAGTAGGCCAGCTGCACCGCTGCCCGCTGCTCGGCAGGCAGCATGTCGAGCAGCGCGGTGAGGTGCTTGGTGCGCCAGATCTGCGTGGTCGCGTCGACCACGCGGTTCTCGGGCCCGTCCTCCGGCTCAGGTACCGCTGAGGCTGTCTCGGCCCGGAAACGCGCCTCGCTCCGGCGGATCTCGTCGACAGCCCGCCGGTGCGCCAGCAGCGCAAGGTAGGTGCGCAGCGACCCCCGGCTCAGGTCAACCCGGTCGGGCATCTCCCACAGGTAAGTGAACACCTCCTGAGTGACATCGCGGGCCAGCTGCTCGTCCCGCGCCACCCGGCGAGCCAGCCCATACACCAGGCCGGCGTGCTGGTCATAGACGGCAGCAAGTGCTCGGTCATCACCGGCGCAGATGCGCTCCAGCAGAAGCGCGTCGCGTTCACTCACGACCTCCACTTGCCTGACGGTACGACTTTTCACCGGCTGCGGCCAGCCGTACGAGCCAGCAGAGACAGCGCGGTGACCTGAGCGAGCCCTCGATGACCACCAGCTCGGCCAGCATGACCAGCAGGCACACGGCGGCTGCCAGGGCGCGCAACGCCCCTGCGCCGCCACCAGCCTGGCATGCCACTCTGCGGGCACGTGCCCGCCATGCAACGCGGCGGAATCGCGGCCTGCCCTGTTCAGCGGCGCGGGGTACTGGTGGTGGCAGGGCGCGGCAGCGGCGACCTGGCCGGGTGGGAGGCCACCAGGGGCGCTGCGGCTGTAGGACCCGCAGTCGGAGAAATCCGGCCGGCGGTTCCCGCGGGCGCGTCCGGTACTTGCCCCGGATGGGCGTGAGCGTCTGACATCAGGATCGAGCCTCCTCGGCACGTGTGCGCCAGGAATTCGCTGTGCATCGCTGGCCGGATTGGCTTGAGCGGCACTTTTTGCGTTGCGCCCAGCACACCGCCGGCCGCCTGCGGCGGCACAGCACCGGTAGTCCCCGGCCGTTCGCATGCTGGCAGCTGCAAATGGGATGTCCCGCTGGTATCGCTATTTGCGACACCAGCGGGACATCCAGTCCCCAGGCCTGCACGCTGGTCCTAAGGCCAGCGGTAAGTTGTCGGCTCGGCTGACCTCACCGTGACGGTTCCGGCCGGGACATTCTTGTCGCGCCAGATGACGTAGTCGGCGGCGGGCAGGCTGGGATAGACGGCCGCGTAGCTGACAGCCGCCGCGGTCTTGCGCTCCCTGACCATGGAATGCGTGCGCGGGCCGCCACTAACCGGGCTGATCTCGATTTCATGGCCCGCCAGCGCCGACGGCACCTCGATGATCAGGGCACCGACGTGCTCTCCTAGTTCGAGCATCACGCTGCCGGGGCCCGTCGGGCCGTATGCGTGCGCGGTTTTCACGGCGCTCCCCTCCTACGCCGGGGTAGAGAATCCGCTGTACGGGACGCCCAGGTACGGGAACACATCGAGGTAGCCTGACGGGACGCTGTTCATCGTCAGGCCGTCGGTGACCTCTCCGGCTGCGGCGTCCGGCGTGTACGACTTGTCGACGAGCGGGACAGTAGCGCCCGCGATGGCGCGCAGTTCGATAGAGACAACGTCGTCGAAGACGCGCCGTCCGTTCGGGAACCCGGCCAGGTCGCCGCCTATGATGCCCAGTGGATTCGGGCTTGTGGACGGCGGGATGGCAGTGTTCAGCCTGACCAGGTCCGCGAGGACCGTACCGGTGTAGTTCTGGAATCCGGTGACGATGCCCGACGGAATGCCGGTGAGCAGGATCGCCTCCAGATCTGCGCGGGCGGTATTACTGGCGACTAGCTTGGCCAGGTTCGGGAAGACGCCAGGGTAAAGCGCCGGAAGCAGCGAGGCGAGTTCCGGGTTGGTGACCCGGTCGGCGAACTGCTTGTCGGCTGACGGCGGCAGCGTGTTCCACTCATCCTTGCTGCCCAGAGGGATGAGCACTTCGTTGAACAGCGGATTCGCCAGCCGCGAGACCTGGTGGAACGGGCCGACCGCGACGGCGGTGCCGGTTGCCGCATCCCATACGGTGGCCGTCTGGCGGCTCGCGGTCGTCCACACTCCGATCACCGAGGCCTTGTCCGTCACGCTACCGCGCGGGCTCCCCGACAGCAGGGCGCCGATGGGGACCTGGATGGCGATGGAGTGGACGTTGAGCGCGGCGGTAGCGTTCACGCCTGGTGCGCTCTTGCTGAACACGTTCAGCCCGTACTGAGCGTGGAGGTTCTCGAACGGGCGCAGGTCCCCGAGGTCGAAGACCGCGCCGAGGTCCACGTAGAACCCCTCCGCGCGTTGCCCGGCGAAGACCTTGATGCCACCGGGCAGGCCGTGAACGGCCGTCGCGGCGAGCGAGGCGTAGTTCGGCGTCGATAGCGGGCCGATGTTGCATGGCGGGCAGGCAAGTCCCTCCGCGAGGACGGCGGCCGTGCCGTTCTTGACCAGGGTCACGGTGTAGGTCTGCCGGCTGTTCCAGTTCGAGCTGTTGAGCGACAGGATCGGACCCGTGTTGTAGAGGAACGTTCCGGGATCGGTCAGCGTGGTCTCGAACCGGAACTGGAAGCTAATGTCCGGTATGGCGTCCCCGTTGTTGTCCACGTGGATCTCGTACAGGACATCGTCGCCGAACGCGTAGAAGTTCGGCCCGCCGGCCGGTCCTTCTAGCGGGATGTAGTTGGCGATCAGGGTTACCGTGTCCGGGCGGTCCGGGCTGACGAACGCGTAAACGTCGGTGCTGTCGGCCACCGGGTCCTTGCTGATCTCGGGGGCTTCACGATGCGATGACATGCCTAACTCCGTTTCAGGTGCGTGTAACCAAAGCCCCGCTAGGCGAGCTTCAGGTTTGCCAGAAGCTGGTTGACAAGGGCGGGATTGCGGACCTGGGTCGCGCCGGTCCCGCCGAACACGTCGAGTAGCCCGTTGGTGGTGTCGGCGATGTAGACGACCAGCGGCCCGGCCATCGCGCTGGGCGCCATCGGGGCCATCGCGACAGGCTTGCTGACCGGCTTCAGTTCGGATGGCTTGTCGAATCTGATGACCGCGCCAGCGCCGAGCGCAGCCGCGGCCCCTACCGCGCCAACTCCCGCCACGCCGCGCAGGATGGAGCGGCGCGTCATGGGCAGGCGCGCCGCCGCAGCCGGAGGCGGGGCAGGCACAGCCGGAGGAAGGGCAGGCACGGCCGGAGGCGGAGCCGCGGCCGTAGGAGGCCGGTCGATGTAGGTGTGCTTCTTGTCCGCATCGGCATTGCTGCCATTCCGCGGCGTTAGCCTGTGGACGTCGGTCCAGTCAATCCTCTCGGGGTGGCCCTGGTCCGAAGGGGTCTGGCGAGGCATGGTGTCCCTTCCCGGTAGTTTCGAGTAGTCATTGACGGCGGTACTTCGGGGACGCACGCCACGCGGATTGTCCGCTCGCTCGTCTTAACCAGACCGTTATCAGCGGGCCGTGGGCCAGCAGGATGGCCGACAAGCGCGCGGGTCTCATAGACCGCCAGCCGGCGAAGTGATCGGATGTCCGCATCTGCAGCCATCAGGATCGCGTGCAGCGCATGCAGACCCAGCGGATGTGCAACTGGTCGGGCCCATGCAGGCAGCACCTGAGCCTGCCGGCATGTGCTGGCGATAAGACGAGGAGACGACGTGAACGAACCGACGGCGGCCGGGTTCCGGCAAACGGAAGACATCGAGGACTGGAGACCCGTCGGGACAAGGGTGCGGGCCTGGTTCGCCGCTCCCTCGCATGTCGCCGGAGCCGACCTGGTCACCCGGATTGCCGGATTGCCGGCGATCTCCGGCCGGAACAGGCTGCCGGATATGGATCTTCGGGCCGACGGCGTCGCCGTACGTCTGGAGCCCGACGATGCCGCAGTGGCCCGGGCGATCTCCGCGGCGGCGGCGGCCCTGGGACTGACCGCTGAGCCGGCCGCGCTGCAGACCCTGCAGGTGAGGATCGACGCTGCCGGCACAGAGCCGGTGACCTCGTTCTGGCAGGCTGTCCTCGGGTACGAGCGGACCGGTGACGGCGTGCTGACGGATCCGCTGCGCCGCGGACCGGTGGTCCGGGTCGGCCGGCTCACTGAGCCGAGGCCGCTGCGGAACCGGATCCACCTGGACGTGGTGCGGGCGCCCGAAGCGGTCGAGGCAGTCAAGACCGCCATCGGCGGCCGACCCTTCGGTGCGTACGCGCTGACGCTTGCCGACAGCGAGGGGAACGAGGTCGACCTCGTCCCGGGCTCCGAGCTGTCCCCGGAGGCCTCCGACTGGCGGGTGCTGTTCGGCGCGATGACGTTCTACCCGGCCGCCTCACCGCAGCAGGCTGCGCGGCTCGCTGTCGCCGCTGCCGGCCTGGCAGACGACGCCGGAGTGCCGTTGCTGATCGATCTGCGGCCGGACGGCGTCGTCGTCGACAGCGGCAAGGACCAGTGGGAGGACGATCAAGGCAGCCCCGACGCCCGTTTCGTCGACCTGGCAAGCCGAGTCCAGCGCGCGGCCCGTGACCTGGGACTGTCCGCCGACCCGGCTCGGCTGCGGTTCCAGCAGTTCGGTATCGATGCCGCTGATGTCCCGGCGGTGCGGGCGTTCTGGTCGGCCGTGCTCGGCTACCGGTACGACCGCAGAGCGAGCGTCACCGACATCTACGACCCGCGCCGGCTCGACCCGGAGTTCTTCTTCCAGCAGATCGATGCGGCCGACCAGGACAGACGCCAGCAGCGCAACCGCATCCACTTCGACCTGCTCATCCCGCACGACCAGGCGCAGGCCCGCCTCGACGCCGCAGTGAAGGCAGGCGGGCAGATCGTGGCCGAAGCCCACGGGCGTTATGCGCTCACCGACCCTGAAGGCAACGAGCTCGACATCGTGGCGACCCCGTAGCCGCCCGCGTCCGAGGTCACCAGACCACCGCAGAGTGCCAGCTGACCGTTGCAGCTTCTCTCGGGCTTGCCTTGCTTCCCTCGCCGGTGATACACGTCTCCAACATGGCTGCTGTGCCCACAGCATTGGCGATGACTGTGCTTTCTGAAGCGAGTAATGCGCACGTGAAATAAGCCACTGTGCAACTGGGAGCTTGCTGCGCCGAGGTAACTCCCTTGACGACGGCCATCATCGGTTACAGCATCGCTGGTAAGGGGGCGCACAATGGCGAATATCAGGAAGATCAGCGGCCTCGATGCGGCCGAGACCGGCGAGATGACTGACGGCAGCCTTCCTGGCTCTTCCCGAATCCTGCGACGATGACATCGCGTAATAGCGACGCCTTATCGGCTGTCGCGGAGTTGCGGCGGCTGGTACTGGATCAGCAGTTCGGAGCGGCAGAGCGCATGCTCGCCGGCCTCCACGGCATCGGGTCTGCTACCACGATTGACACGTTGCGCCAGCTCTGCGTGACCGGCGCTGAGCAGCTCAGGATCGCCTCAGAGCTGGACTCGGCCGCCCGTGCCCAGCTGCTGCTGGCGCAAGAGGTTCGGCACGGCATCGAGGCACTGCTGGCTAGCTGGGAGCGGCACATCCGGGCGGCAAGCGAGGAAGGACCGGAAGTCTCCCCTGGCCAGCGCCGCGGGACCCGACGCTGGCCGCACTGGCGTGTCCCCGGCTCGGGGTCTGCCGGCTCCAGGGCCGACGCCCAGGACAGGCTCGACCCGGCGGAGCCGGTGACGACGTTAGCCAGCGGCGTCGAGGCGATGCCAGCACGCCACGGTGCCGGACCTGACGTCGAAGTAGCAGCCCGCGTCCTCGGGCCGCTGCATCTGACCGTAGCTGGCCAGCGCATCCTGAGGTGGAACAGTCTCAAGGCCAGGACCGTGTTCCAGTACCTGATCATTCAGGTCGACCGTCCGGTCAGGCGCGAAGTGCTTATGGAGCTGATGTGGCCAGACCATAGCGCCGACTCCGCGCGGAACAACCTCAACGCAGCGCTGTACAGCCTGCGTAACACTCTCGATCACCACGGCCGGAAGACGCAGTACATCCTCTACAGAGACGGATGCTATTTGCCGAATCCCGAACTCATGTGGTGGATCGACCGCACCGAATTCCTGACCGCGCTGCAACATGCCGAACGAGCTCGCAGCGACGGCCATCCGCAGCAAGCTGTTAATGCATGTGTCCGTGCCGTCCGCCTTTACCGTGGCCCTCTCTTTGAAGATGACTGGGAGGGTGATTGGTACCTCCCAGAGCAGCGCCGCCTGAAGCAGCTGTACCTTCAGGCGCTGGAGTACCTGGCCAAGGCGCATCTCGACCAAGGCGACCTTGCGACCGCGGTTCAGTTCGGCCAGCTCGCGATCAGCGCTGACCAGTGCTGCGAGCCAGTCCACCGGCTCTTGATGCGCTGTTACGCCCTGCAGCATCAGCAGCAACTCGTGAGCCGGCAGTACCAGCTGTGCTCCGTCTCCTTGCGCGATGAGCTTGGCGTGTCTCCGGGCGCGGAGACGGTCCAGCTCTTCCGCAGCCTTACCTCGGGCGCTTAAGCCTTACTTGTAACGGCGATTAAGCCCCGCATGAAGTTATGCGCAAATTGAGTGCTCATTGAGCGCAGGTTGAAGTTGCGGTTGAGCGTCCGGCCGGACCATGAGAACACGCTACTCAGAGTGATCTAAGTCCCTCTAGGAGGAAACCACTCATGACTACGCCCGTTGCGCCGCCCGCGCCCGCCGCCGACGTCGGGAACGGCGGCCATCCTCCGATCGGGGGCCACCCCTGTTGCTTTATCGGCGACGACGCCTGGCACAAGGCTCACACCAGGATCGAGCTTGCGCCGGAACGCCACCTCGAAGCGTACTGGCACGCCGAGATCCTCGACTACCACGCCAAAGACCCGCTCACACCCATCATCGAGCGGCGCGAAGACTTCGTCGTGCGGCTCCGCGTCGAGCTCTGCGGTCGGCTCTGGAAGTGCATCGGCGGCCACTGGTGCTTTAACGTCGGCTTCACGCCCTTCGGCGACGGAGAACGCTTCAATCTGTCGCAGCACATCAACCCGGAGGAACTGGAGTACCCGGACTGGACTGGATGCCAAACCCTGTGCATCGAGAAGCTGGTCAGGGTTCCCGCCTTTGCGATACCGGCAGATCGCTGCGGGACCGTGTACGACGTAGCGGCCTGGTTCGAACTCCGGTGCTGTGGCGGCTGCAGGGACGAAGGCAGCCACCTCGCGGTCAGCGGATTCGAGAAGGTCGGCATATACCAGTTCGTCTGAGCCGAGGGAGCCCTCAGTGCCCGGCAACGGTCTGAGTTCGATCCCCGATCTCCAGGAGAGGCAACGCACGGTCCTCGCCAGGGAGCTCGAGATCACGACCTTAGACGCGCTGGTTCAGGCCGACCGGCGCGCCATCCAGCAGGCGATGCGAAATCTCCGGCCGCGGCCGTCCCTCGCGTTGATTGCGCAATGGCAAGACCACGCCCGAAACCGGCTGAACGAGGGAACGGTAGAGCAGCCGGACTGGCGCCCGGTTGCGTCGTTCGCGGTCGTCTTCGCGGAACGTCAGACCGACGACGGCTGGCAACGCCGGATCGAGGCCGAGCGAACCGAGGTTGAGCCCGAGGAGGAGCGCAGGATCTGGCCTGACTGGGACTGCGGGGGGATATGCAGGTGGATGCACGAACAGATCCCTGGCGGTGCGCTGCCAGAGGCTGCCGTGGCTCACCCCGTCGAGCCCGACACGGCCCAGCCCGTCGAGGCCGAGACGGCCCAGCCCGTCGAGGCCGAGACGGCCAAACCCGTCGAGCCCGAGGCAGCCCAGCCCGTCGAGCCCACCCGACCGCGGGTTGGGCCGGCCCGGGTGACCGGCCGGCGGCGCGAGCTCCGGATAAGCAAGGTCACGGTCATTGACCGTGCCCAGCCGCGGATAGAGGTGTCGGTCAGCGGGGCCCGGCCTGACCAGGAGGTCCATGCCGTGGCCCGGGTCCTCCGTCAGGACGGCAACGGCTGGAACCTGCAGGATCCGGTGGTGATCACTGGCGCCGGCGTGGCTAGCTTCGACCTGTCGCCGCTGCCGGCCGGACGGCACGACCTGGTGTTGGTCGCGTGGGCGCCCGACGGCACGGTCACCCTGGCGCGGAAGGAGCTGCCCGATTTGATCATCCCGCCCTGACCAGTAGGCACTTCGCTGACCGGCCAGGGCGGATTCCTGCGCCTTACCATCCCGTGCGGCGTCGTAGCCAGTCGAGGAGGGCAGTGGCGCGGCGCCGCCTGAAGGCCTGCAGGGCAGGGATGTTCTGCGGCCCGGATTGCTGTGCCTTGACGTACGCCGAGCCCGCAGCGTTGGCCAGGTAGGCGGTGAGGATGTCGGCTTCGATCTCGCGGGTCTGCGGACTTGCCCGGATGAGACCGTCGGCGTCTATGTCGTACCGGTCCGTCACGATGCCGCAGATGAGGTTCATGGTGTCGATCCAGGCGGCGCCCTGGCTGGCCCACGCCCAGTCCACGAACACCACGGCACCGGACGGAGTGAGGAGGAGGTTCTCAGCGAGCACGTCGCGATGGCACAGCGTTTGGCCGCGCACGGCGGCGGGCACGCGCTCTTCCAGCGCGATGAGGTGCCTGCGGTGGGCGCGGACCCAGCTTGGCAACAGGCTCTCAGTCGCCTGAGTCCACCAGCTGGTGCGCATGCGTGGTGCGTCCTCCAGCCGTTCCGCCTCTGGCCACGGGCTGGGAGTAAACGCCTCGACGCGCTGGCTGATCGCCGTGGTCACCAGCTGCGCGTCGGCCAGCGTCCACGGCACCGGATGGCGACCCTCGATGTCTTCCAGCAGCAGGCCCACCCAGTCGCCATCGTCATAGGTTGCAAACAGGCGGGGCAGCGCCGGCCCGGGCGGGATCGCGAGCATGGCCCGGCTCTCGTAGCGATGCAGGGCAGCGGTCGCCGCATGTCGGCTGGTTGCGATCGCCTTTACGAATGCCCGTGCCCCGTCGGCAGTGACCAGGCGTGCGGCCACTCCGGGCGAGAAGCCGCCAGGCTGGCTCGTCGCCGAGGCGACCGGTGAGCCGAGCTCCCGCTCGACCCAGTCCCGCAGCCGCTGCGGCGCTTGCTCGTATCCCGGACGGCCTGACGCTTCCACCCGGACCAGCATGCCAGCTTCCGAGGCCGGGAAGGCCGGGCTGCCGGATGCCGGGCATATCGTCGGAAGCGCACCGGACCTGCGCCTGGAACACCGGCGGCCCTCGCGCCAGGATTTCTGGATCCTCGCAGGCGAGTGTCGATTCGCCGGAAGCCACTTCGTAGTCGGAGTGAAGGCCGGCGGAGACCGGCCCCAGTTGGACAAACGGGAGTGATCGTCATGACGCAGTACCTGCTCGCGCTCTACCGCGACTACGCCGTTCCCATTCCCCCGGAGCGGACACGGCAGGTGTGGGCGGACGTTGGCGCGCTGGGCGAGAAGCTGACGGACGCCGGTGCCTTCGTGTTCCAGGGCGGGATGAACGGCGGCCCGGAGTCGGCGACCGTGGTGCGCCAGTCCGGCGGCGACTTCCTGCTGACCGACGGACCGTACACCGAGACCAAGGAACACCTCGCCGGGTTCTGGATCATCAACGCCGCCGACCTGGACGAGGCCCTGGAGTGGGCCAAGCTCACCGCGGCGGCGCAGCAGCGGGCAATCGAGGTCCGACCGCTGTTCGATGGGGACCTCGACGACGCTCTGGATGCCGGGTCCGAAGCCGAGTGACCCAATCCGGGCAGCGGCCGTGAACTCTGGCGCGGTGACCGTCGAAGCTGTCTTCCGCCGTGAGTACGGTCGCTGCGTCGCCACCCTGATCCGCTTCCTCGGCGACATCGACGCCGCCGAGGAAGCGGTCCAGGACGCGTTCACGGTGGCGGTCGCCAGGTGGCCGTCGGACGGCCAGCCTCCCAATCCCGGTGCCTGGATCGTCACGACTGCCCGGAACCGGGCCATCGACAGGCTGCGCCGCGAGTCGGTCCGCGACGAGCGGCACGCGCAAGCCCATCACCTGTACGGCGCGGGCACCGCGGGCACTGCCACGCCGCGGGAGGAGGAGACCGTGCGCGATGACCGGCTGCGCCTGATCTTCACCTGCTGTCATCCGGCGCTGAACCAGCCAGCCCAGGTCGCGCTGACCCTGCGGCTGCTCGGCGGGCTCGAGACGCCGGAGATCGCCCGGGCCTTCCTCGTTCCCGAGGCAACCATGGCGCAGCGGATCGTCCGCGCCAAGCGGAAGATCAGGGACACGCGCCTCCCCTATCGCGTGCCTGCGGAAGCCGAACTTCCTGCCCGCCTGAAATCCGTGCTCGCCGTCCTCTACCTGATCTTCAACGAGGGATATACGGCCACCGCCGGCTCTCTGATCAGGCTCGATCTGTGCGCCGAGGCAATCCGCCTCGCCCGCGTGCTGGCCGAGCTGATGCCTGAGGAGCCGGAGGTGCAGGGACTGCTGGCGCTGCTCTTGCTCCTCCACGCCCGCAGCGCCGCCCGCGTCTCTGCCAGTGGCACGCTGGTCCGGCTGGCCGAACAGGACCGGCGGGTCTGGGACCACGGCCTGATCGCCGAAGGCCAGGCCATCGTGCGTGCCTGCGTCCTGCGTGGCCGCCCTGGCCCGTACCAGATCCAGGCCGCCGTCAACGCCGTCCACTCCGTAGCGCCGAGCTTTGACAGCACCGACTGGCACGCCATACTGACGCTCTACGACCAGCTATACGCCCTCACGCCGACTCCGCTGGTCGCACTCAACCGGGCCGTCGCGCTCGCCGAAGTCCGCGGCCCCGCAGCCGGCCTGGCCGCAGTCGACGACCTGCGTTCTTCCGGCCTGGACGGCTACTACTTGTTCCACGCGTCGCGCGCCGACCTGCTACGACGCCTCGATCGCCGCACCGAAGCCGCGGCGGCCTACGCCACCGCCCGCTCCCTCACCGCCAACCCGGTCGAACAGGCCTTCCTCGACACCCAGCGCGCCACGCTCAGCTGGCCAGATCCCCCGCAGGGGCTATGAGCGGCACACCTAGCAGCAGCAGCAGATCGAGCATCCCTATGTGTTTAATATCACCACTAACGTCCTGAACGGCAGTTAGCTGATATAACGGGCAAACCATAAGCTGCTGACAGCTAGCCTGCATCGCGTGACTGAGCGTAATCAGCCCGCGCGCGGTGCGGTCGCGGCATGGGGCCTGTGGGACTGGGCGTTCTCGGCGTTCAACGCCGTAGCGACGACGTTCGTCTTTAACACGTACCTGTCGAGCAGGGACTTCGGCAACCCGGCGCACGAGTCTGAGCTCCTCGGCGTGTTCACGGCCATCGCGGGCGTGGTCATCGCGGTAATCGCGCCGGTGGCTGGGCAGCGCACCGACGTATCCGGCCGCCGCAAGCTGTGGCTCGCGATCAACTCGGGTGTCGTCGCGATCTGCCTGCTCGGCACGGTGTTCGTCAAGAACGAGCCGGGCTACCTCTGGCTCGGCCTGCTGTGCATCGCGGTCGGCACGGTGTTCTACGAGCTCGCTTCGGTCTTCTACAACTCGCTGCTGCCGCTCGTGTCGAAGCCGAAGACCGTCGGCAAGGTGAGCGCCTTCGGCTGGAGCATGGGCTACTTCGGCGGCATCGTCCTGCTGGTCATCATCCTCGTGTTCTTCGTGGAGGGCGGCACGAAGACGACCTCGGGCCTGCTGC
>JASIGS010000364.1 GCA_030052355.1 Streptosporangiaceae bacterium
TCACGACGAGGCCTGGCCGGACCGAGTTCTCCATCCGCTGCTCGGTGCCGCTGCTGATGATGGCTCCAGAGCCGTTGTTTGCGCCGCTGCCCTCGTAGGGGTTGCCGGACGGGAATTCGCCCCCGCTGGCGCCGCCAGAGCCTGGCGTACCCGAGCTCGCCGCTGGCTGCTGGTTGCCCGTGTTCGTGAGCGCCACCACGGCTGCGCCGGCCCCCGCTGCCACGGCCGCCACCGCGATGTAGGTGATCAGCATGGAGAACCGGCCGCGCCTAGGCGGGCGCTGGCCGTAACCGGGCTGGCCGTAGCCGCCGTAGCCGCCACCAGGCGGGAAGCCGTAGCCGCCGGGCTGGCCGTAACCGGGCTGGCCGTAGCCAGGCTGGCTGTAACCGGGCTGGCCGTAGCCGGGCTGGCCGGGACTGCCGGGCTGGCCGTAGCCGGGCTGGCCGGGACTGCCGGGCTGGCCGGGACTGCCGGGCTGGCTGTAGCCCGGCTGGCTGTAGCCGGGCTGGCCGTAACTGCCGGGCTGGCCGTGACCGCCGGGCTGGCCGTAGCCGGGCTGGCCGTAGGCAGGCGGGGGGAATCCCGGCTGGCCGTAGCCTCCTGGCTGACCGTAACCCGGCTGACCCCACAGTTGCCCACCCGACTGGCTGCCTGGTGGCTGGGCCTGATCTCCGGCAGGCGCGTCTGCTGGCTGAGTGAACGCTCCAGGCTCAGGGCCGGTGCCTGCGTCCCCGGGCGCTGCCTGCACGTCGCCTGGCTGGCCAGGGTCGCGCTGGCCACTGAACAGGTCATCGAGCGTCTCGCCCTGGCCGGCGACGGGCTCGGCAGGCTGATCGGAGGTCGCCGACCAAGGCTCCCAGGTCTCGGCTTGCCCTTGCCCGCCCTGGGGGCCCTCGTCCGGCCGACCTTCGTTGCGCTCTTCGTCCTGCATCTCCATCATCCTTTGCCCGGTGCCTGCCAGCTTAAGTCGGATCGGCGGCGGTAACTGACGTTGCGGGGCCTCAGGGCGCGGACCCGCCACTGTCCTAGTAAGCACTACGGACCTGGACGTTAGCTGAACGAGCACCGAGGATTCCGGTCTCGCGACTAACTCCTGGCCTAGAAGAAGATATATCTTGTCATCGCTCCGTAGGAGATATATCTTGACGTTGTCAGGCAACCGCCGCATGCAGGAGTCACGATGCCGGCACCAACAAGCACATATCAAAGTAACTTGAGCCGCCGCGAGGAGATGGCAGTCTCCGGCGCTGCGCTGTCCGACGCTCCCTGGAAGCTCGCCGCGGGCGCGGGCGTCGTCGTCACCGGCGCCGACATGCTCGTGCACCTGGCGTTCTTCCACCCCGAGTTGTTCACGCCGCTGTCCTGGGGCGCCGTGGTCTTTTTCGCCGTGGCCGGCGCCGGCGCGCTGGTCAGGTCCAGGCGCAGCCGCGCGCTGCGCTGGGCCCGGAGCAGGCCGTGGCGGTTCGCCATCGCGCCGGGGATCGCCGCTGCGATCGTCGTTTTCGTGCTCTCGATGGTCGACCACGGCGGCATGCTCGGCAGCGTCTGGACCGGACTCTGGCACGGAGCAGTCGCCTACGGCGCGACCGGGGCGGTCGGCGCCGTGGTCCGCCCCCGCCGCGAGGAATCAGCCTGACCTGGGCGCCCGCGGCACGGGCGGGGTGACGGTCGGCGGCTGACCGCTGACCACGGCGGCAGCCGTCTGGCCGTGGACCTCGCCAACGGCAATCGGGATCGCTGGCGCACAAGGCCAGTCGCCGGCCGCCCGTGACCGAGCTTGCGCTCACCGCGCCGAACGACATGGCAGCGCTCGTTGCGCCTAGAGCGCTGCCATGCCCGGGCCGAGATGGCACTGGCGGGCGATAACGACCTGTACTCCCGGTTTGCGTGCTATGGTGCGTTGCTGGGCATGCGCCCGGCGCGCGCCACCGGTGATGGCCGGGAGCGGCGGCCCTCCGGCAGGGCATTACGGCCCAGCGGGTAACGTGTCTGCTGATGCGGTAGCGGTCATGCTCTTTGCATGGCCGTGCTTACTGACCGCACGGCTGTTGACGCCGGGTGGTTGCGGCCGCTGGATCGGGCCGCTCCGGCGGGCTCGCTGGCAGAACGGCATGCCCGCGTGCGCGATTCAACGTGGCGGAGGCAAGCCGACGTGGCGGAGGCAACGGGGTGTCACAAGTTACCGGCGCGCTTGGGCACGCGCTGCCAGGGGATACACGCGGCGAAGTACCGCAGCCCCCTGGCCGGCGCCCGGCGCGCGTGGTTGTCCGGTCGCTGTTCCAGCTGACCAAGCCGCGGATCATCGAACTGCTGCTGGTGACAACGCTGCCGACGATGCTGCTCGCGGACCGTGGCCTGCCCTCGGCCCGGCTTGTGCTGGTCACACTGGTCGGCGGGGCACTGGCCGCGGCCAGTGCGAACACGCTGAACTGCTATATCGACAGAGACATCGACGCCGTCATGAAGCGCACGGCGGGCCGGCCGCTGGTCGCCAAGGGCGGCACGACGTCAATCAGGCCAACCGAGGCGCTCGCTTTCGGTGTAGCGCTCGGTGCTGCCTCGACCCTGCTGCTCGGGCTCGCCGCGAACTGGCTGGCCGCCGCGCTTGCAGACGCTGCGATCTTGTTCTACGTGTTCGTCTACACCATCGGGCTGAAGCGCAGGACGGCGTCCAACATCGTGATCGGCGGCGCGGCCGGCTGCTTTCCCGTCCTGGTCGGCTGGGCAGCCGTCACCGGCCGGGTGAGCGTGTGGGCGGGTGTCCTGTTCGCAGTGATCTTCTTCTGGACCCCGCCGCACTTCTGGGCGCTCGCGCTCAAGTACCGGGACGACTACGCGGCCGCGCACGTGCCCATGCTGCCCGTCGTGGCCGGGCCCGCCGTGGTCGCACGCAAGATCGTGACCTATTCCTGGGTGATGGTCGCTGCGACGCTGGCGCTGGCTCCCTACGCCGGCCCGATCTACGCCTGTTCCGCGGTCGGCCTCGGCGGCTGGTTCCTGATCGAGGCCTACCGGCTGCGAGCGGGCATCGCCGCAGGCGGCTCGCCCGCGCCGATGCGCCTGTTCCACCTCTCGATCGTGTACCTGACCTTGTTGTTTGCCGCTGTGGCGGTGACCTCGCTGCTGCCCTGGCACGGCTGGTAACCTCGGTTGCGCCCGGCCGAGGCGGGCGCCTCAGGCTGCGGCGGGCTGCCCGAACGAGATGAAAATACGCGTCATTGACCTGGCGCTAGTACCGATTGGGCCAGACTTAACGCATGGGCTGGACTCGAAGAGCGTTCCTCGGCAGGGCCGCCGCGGCGGCCGCGGTGCCTGCCGCTGCCGCCGCTGGGGTCAAGATCTTTGGCTCGCCAGCCTCTGCCAAGGCCGGCCAGTCGGCCGCGGCCAGGACGGCCACCACCCACAAGAAGGTCGTCGCGGAGAACTCGCTGCCCGGCGACCCGCACTGGTGGATCAAGGACCTGGCCGCCAGCGACAAGGCCATCGGCGGGTTCACCGGCCGGGCGAGTGTGCGGCCCGGGGACAAGCTCGACCTGTATGTCTCCACGACCGCGAGCGAGTTCAGGGCCACGGCGTTCCGGATGGGCTGGTACCGGGGTGATCTGGCCAGGCAGGTGTGGGCGTCGAAGTGGACGCGCGGTCACGACCAGCGGCCGGCCGAGTTCATCCAGGACACGCGCACCGTCCAGGCCAGGTGGGACATCTCGCTGACGGTCCCCACCGACGACTGGCCCGAAGGCGCCTACCTGTTCCGGCTCGACTCCGACCACGGGCAGCGCTATGTCCCGGTCACCGTGCGGTCGGCCAGTACCACCGGCAAGGTGGTGCTGAAGCAGGCGGTGCCGACATGGCAGGCCTACAACACCTACGGCAATCACGACCTCTACCTTGGTCCCGGCGGGTACGACGACCGGTCCTACGTGGTGAGCATGGACCGGCCCATCAGCTACGACGGCGCCTACCTGTTCATGGTCTACGAGCGGAAGCTGGTCAATCTCGCCGAGAAGATCGGCATCCCGCTCGCCTACCTCACGGCCATGGACATCGCCAGGGACAGCCACTCGCTCGATGGCGCGAGCGCGCTCATCTCGCCAGGTCACGACGAGTACTGGTCACCCGAGGAGAGAGCGATCGTCACGGCGGCCAGGGACAAGGGCATGAACATCGCCTTCCTCGGCGCGAACGCGATGTTCCGCCGGACGAGGCTGCAGGCGTCTCCGATCGGCGAGTACAGGCAGGTGGTCTGCTACAAGACCAGCTACGAGCTTGACCCGATGTACGGCGTGCACAACGACCTGGTGACCAGTGACTGGCGCGAACCCCCGAACCCTGACCCGGAGTCGTCTTTGATCGGCACCCTGTACGAGGGGTTCCCGGCCGCCTCCAGATCAGGCGGAAGCGCGCTGCCCAGCTACGTCGTCGTGAAGCCGGACGCCTGGATGTTCAAGGGCACCGGCGTGCGCGAGGGCAGCAGTTTCCGGGGGCTCGTCGGCATCGAATACGACCGGGTGACACCCGGCTACCCGATTGAACGGCCGATCGAGATCTTGTCGCACTCGCCGCTGGTCTGCGACGGAGTGAACAGCTACTCCGACTCGGCGTACTACACCCACAAGGGCGGTGCCGGCGTCTTCAACGCAGGCACCATGAACTGGGTCGAGGCGTTCGGGCAGCCGCTGTATAACTGGGGACTCACTCAGGCTGCGACGCGCTTCACCAAGCGGGTGACGACTAACCTGCTGATGGCGTTCGCGGACGGCCCGGCGGCGCACAAGTACCCGGCGCACGACAATCTGGACTCGATCCATGAGTACTACGGGGACCCTCTCGCCGGAGACTCAACCGCGACCGGCGGCAGCACCGCCAGCACCTAGCGCGCCGCCGTCGCGAGTGGGTTACCCAGTAGCGTCCCGGCAGGGCCGGCGGCCTATGCTGGCGCGGTGTCGGGCGACCGCGACGAGGTGTTCTGCGTAGCGGCTGGAGACAGGTTCGCCGCCTTGCCCGGCGTCCTCGCGGTGACGCTGGGCGGCTCACGTGCGACGGGCACCGCCCGCCCGGACAGTGACTGGGACTTCTCGGTCTACTACCGGGGTCGTGGCGAAGGCTTCGACCCCAGCGTCCTGACCTCTCTCACCTGGCCGGGGCAGATCTTCCCGATCGGCGGCTGGGGCGGCGGCGTGTTCAACGGCGGCGCGTGGCTGACCGCTGGCGACCGCCGGGTCGATGTGCACTACCGCGACCTGGACGACGTCGAGCGCCAGCTCGCCGAAGCACAAGCGGGGCGGTTCGGCATCGAGCGGCTGCTGTTCCACCTGGCCGGGATTCCTACCTACATTGTCGCCGCTGAGCTGGCGACCAACCGTGTCCTGCACGGCGAGCTGCCGAGGCCCGCCTACCCGGCTGCGCTTCGAGAGGCAGCTCCGCGCCGGTGGTACGCCGACGCCCGGGCGACCCTGGAGTACGCCCGGACCGCGCACGCGGCCCGCGGGCACCTGGCCGACACGTCGGGGGCGATCGCCACGGCGGCCTGCCAGAGCGCGCACGCGGCGCTCGCGGCGCGCGGGCAGTGGGTCACGAATGAGAAGCGCCTCGTCGACATGGCCGGCCTGCGTGGCGTCGACGACGTGCTGACCGGGCTGACCGCTGCGCCGGCGGATCTGACTGGCGCGCTCGATCGGGCCGCGTCGATCCTGCTGCCGGGCTAGCGCCAGGCTGCGCGCGTTCTTCCGCAGACAGACGGACAACGCTCAGCGCTGAACGTTCTTGCGGCGCCAGCCGTAATGGCTGGCAGGGCTATTGTGGAACGCATCGGGGAGTCGTCGGAGGACGGCGGGTGACGCACATGCGCCGACTGAGCGTCAGGGAACGGTGGGCGGTGCCGGTAGGCGCCGTCGCGGTAGTCGGGCTCGTGGCCAGCGTGTCGGTGGTGGCCAGGGCCGACTCGGCGCCGTCGCTCCCGACGCGCAGCGCGGCGCAACTGATCGC
>JASIGS010000365.1 GCA_030052355.1 Streptosporangiaceae bacterium
GATCACCCGCATCGTGGTCGACTTGCCCGCCCCGTTCGGCCCCACGAACCCGGTCACCACCCCCGGCCGCACCGTGAACGACATCCCATCCAGCGCCACCGCCCGCCCGAACCGCTTCACCAACCCGGCAACCTCGATCGTCGCCTCCATCGCCGTCCAGTCCCTTCTTCGCTCGCGTAGTAGGGCTGGCCTGGTTATATGGCGAGGGCGATAACAGCAGCCGAACCGAGCCTGTTATCTCGCTGTTATGCGGGCCGGTTCATCCTGGTGGGACCCACTCAGGGTGTCGACCCCGCGGCGCAGAGGACGGGTGATCATGGGACTGGCCGGCTGGCTCGCCAGGCCGCTGCGGCCGCGGCGGACCGTACGGCTGCGCCTCACCGCCATGTACGGCGTGCTCTTCCTGGTCTGCGGCGCGATACTGCTGGCCATAGTCGGCGGGCTCACCGCGTCCAGCACATCGGCGGTACCGGCGGTCGCGCACAACCCGACCTCGTCGCTGGAGCAGGAAGTCCAGCAGTTGCGCGCTAAGCTCGCGACGCAAAACCAGGCCTCGGCTTCTTACTACCATCAGCTGCTGGTGGACTCGGCGATCGCGCTGGCCGTCATGGTGGTGCTGGCGGCACTCCTCGGCTGGCTGCTGGCCGGACGGGCCGTCCGCCCGCTGCGGGTCATCACCACAACGGCCCGGCGGATCTCGGAGCACAACCTGAATGAGCGGCTCGCGTTCGGGGGCCCCAAGGATGAGCTCAGGGACCTGGCCGACACCATCGACGGACTGCTGGCGAGGCTGGAGAGCGCGTTCAACGCCCAGCGGCTGTTCGTCGCCAACGCATCGCACGAGCTGCGCACCCCGCTGACCACGATGCGCGCGTCGCTGGACGTGGCCATGGCCAAGCCCGCAGTGCCGGATCAGACGGTTGCGCTGGCGAGCAGGCTCCGCGCCGAACTCGACCGGGTTGACGAACTGCTCGAAAGCCTCCTGGTGCTCGCCCGCGCGCAGCAGGGCGCGCTGCCCGACAGCGCGACGCTGTCGCTCGCCGAGGTCACCGCGACAGCAGTTTCGTCCCGTCAGGCCGCTATCGCGGCGAACGGTCTGACCCTGCGCACGTTCCAGGCAGACGACGGAGCCCGGGTGCGGGGCAGCGCAGCGCTGATTGGCCGCATGATCGACAACGTGATCGACAACGCCATCGCGCACAACGAAACAGGTGGCTGGATCACGGTGGCCACGCAGGCCGCGGAGGGCACCGGTCGCGTCGTGGTGGAGAACGGCGGCACCGTGCTCGACCAGGGTCAGGTTGACCAGCTCGGGCAGCCGTTCCGGCGGATCCGCGCGGACCGGACCGGCTTCGACTCCGGCTCGGGCCTCGGGCTGTCCATCGTGGCGGCGATCGCCGCGGCACACGGCGGCGGCCTCGGATTGCAGGCCAGACCGCAAGGCGGGCTGCGGGTCACGATCACGCTGCCGCTCGCGGCTAAGCCCGCACTGGCAGGTGCGCCGTCATGAGAGTGCTCGTCGTCGAGGACTCGCGGTCGCTCGCCGACGTGCTGGTCGAGGGTCTGCGCGACCAGGGCATGGCCGTGGACGCGGCGCTGGACGGGCTGGAGGCAGCCGCGAAGATCGGCGTCAATGCCTACGACGTCGTCGTGCTCGACAGGGACCTGCCGGGCATCCACGGCGACACGCTGTGCCAGATGATCGCTGACCGAGACGAACGAGCCATGGTGCTGATGCTGACCGCGGCCGGAGACCCAGCCGACAGGGTCAGCGGGCTCGGCCTGGGCGCCGACGACTACCTCGCCAAGCCGTTCCACTTCCCCGAACTCGTGCTGCGCATCAGGGCGCTCGCCCGGCGGCAGCCCGCCGCGCGCCCGCGCACCCTGCGCGGCTCGGGCATCGAGCTCGACCCGATCCGGCGCACGGTGACCCGCGACGGCCGTCAGCTCGACTTGTCGGCCAAGGAGTTCGGCGTGCTCGAGGCGCTGCTCCGCGCCATGCCGGCGTTCCTGAGCGCGGAGGAAATGCTCGAGCAGGTCTGGGACGAGTACGCCGACCCGTTCACCAACACCGTCGCCGTCACGGTCGGCAGGCTGCGCCGCAAGCTCGGCGATCCGCCGGTCATCGTCACCACCCCAGGCGTCGGGTACCGCATCGCCAGCTCGTGACGGTTACCGGCCATCACCACCGTCGAGCCGGAACGCCAGTATCTTCGTCTGGCCGTAGACCGCGAAGCCCAGCCGCTGCAGGATCGGTGACGACGTCTGCTCCCTGGCACGAACCAGCGCGAGCGTCGCGCCGCGGCTAGCGGCGTCCACCAGGCGTGCGCGGACCAGCGCCCGGTACACCCCGCGGCGGCGGAATTCGGGCGCGACGGCGGTTCCCCAGAACCTGGCTACGTCGCCGACAAGTCCGTAGCCGCCGGCGCCCGCCGGTACGCCGTTCCAGCAGCCGATGAAGTAGCCGCGGGTGAGGTTCGCGTACGTCCTGTCAATGAGCTCATCTGAAGGCTGCTGGTAGCCCCACGCCAGCGAGTTCACCCGCTCGAACTGAGCAACGTCATCCCGGGTGCGGACCGGTCGCGCCGTCGCGCCCTCCGGGAGCTCATCGCCTGGCAGCGGGCCATCGAGCGGGCAGGCACGGATGTCGATCCGGCCGGCCAGCTGCGCGCCGCGATCCAGCAGCACCTCATCGACGCCAGCCGGAGCGTACTTCGGGCCCACGGCCCAGCGCACCTCGGCCGCACCGTGGCTCCGCAGCTGCGCGAGCACGCGATCGACAAGCTGCCTCGCGGTCAGTCCGGCGCCGTTGGCGCGCATGACCCGCGCGGTCCCGTCGATCACGTAGAACTCCAGCCAGCCGATGTCGACATGAATGGAGTCGGGCGGGAACCAGGGAGACGTCCACTCCGCGGACGCCTGCAGTACCCGGTCCGCTGACCAGCTCGTGCGAACCACTTCAGGCAGTCCAGACACCTCCCGGATTCAGGTGATGGGCGGCAGCTTCTGGTTCCCGGCAAGGACGGGGGCGAACAGGTCGCCGAGGGTCGCCACCCTATCGAGCACGGTGCGGATGGTGAAGCCGTCAGGACGCAACGACGGGTCGTCAAGCTCGTCCCAGGTGATCGGCGCAGACACGGGCGCACCCGGCGCCGGACGCGGGCTGTAGGGGGCGACCAGGGTCTTGTTGCTGACGTTCTGGGTGTAGTCGAGCCTGGCCAGGCCGGATCGCTCGGTCACGTCCCACTTCCAGCTCACCAGCTCCGGCACCACGGCGCCGATGGACTTCGAGAGC
>JASIGS010000366.1 GCA_030052355.1 Streptosporangiaceae bacterium
AGCGTCCCGGCCTCCAGCGGCCCGAAGTGGTAGCGATCCTGGGCGTACAGCGGCACGAGCGGCGCGAAGCCGAGTACCGCGCCGCCGTAGAGGAAGTTCAGCAGGTTCATCACGCCGAAACCGCGGCCGGACAGGTACCGCAGCGAGATGAACGGCGAACTGGCCCGCGCCGAGTGGCGCACGAAGGCGACCCCGGAAGCGACCGCCACGCACTCCGGAATGAGGAAGAAGGGGCTGAGCGGATCGCCGCCGGCGCCGCCGAGATAGCCGATGCCGAGCATCGCGGGCAGCAGCGTGCTGCCGAGCAAGACGACGCCGCGAATGTCCAGGTGCTCCTCCCGGCGCCGGGCTATCTGCGGGATGACCGCTGATCCGAGGCTCACCAGGACGATTCCGACCGGGATGTTGACGAAGAAGATGCCCCGCCACGACCAGTAGGTGACGAACAGACCCCCGAGCACCGGCCCGATGATCCCGCCGATCGGGAAGATGCTGGAGAACAGGCCGACCGCGCGGTCCCTGTCCTTGCCGAAGATCTCCGCGACGATCCCCGTGGCGGACGGCATGAAGAAGCCGCCGCCCGCCGACTGCACCGCGCGCAGCGCGATGAGCAGGTAGATATTGTCTGCCGTCGCGCAGCACAGCGACGCCACGGTGAAGACCACCGCGGCACCGAGGAAGATCTGCTTGCGCCCGTACTGGTCGCCGAGCTTGCCGGCCAGCGGCATGACCAGCACCTGGCCGAGCGCGTAGACCGTGATGGTCCAGCTGCTCCAGTTGACCTGTGCATGCAGGTCGTGCTGGATGCTCGGCAGGGCCGTGGCCACGATGGTCTGGTCCACCGAGGTCATCAGCAGCGCGATCGAGACCACGGCGAAGACGACGAACCGCCCGCGCGCCGCGTCAGCCGCGGCCGGACCGCGGGCGCTCTCGGCCTGCGCCACCCGTTCAGCCACCGTCACCTCAAAACCTACACTGCTTGCCGGCAGGCAACTAGTTCGAAGCGATAAGATCCGGGCATGGATGACGATGGCGCGATTCGTCTACGCCGGGTCATCAGCAGGCTCGCCCGCGAACTGAACGCCTCGTCGACCGGCGCGGGCCTGACGCCGTCGCAGGCTTCGGTGCTCGCACTGATCGTGGCGCGCGGGCCGCTGGGTGTCGCCGAGCTTGGTGAGCTGGAGGGGCTGAATCCCACCATGCTGTCCCGCGTGATCAGCAGGCTGACAGCGATGGGAATGATCGACCGCGTGCGCGATCCTGACGACCTGAGGAGCGTGTCTGTCGTCAGCACTCACGCCGGGCGCGCCGTGCACGAGCAGATCAAGGAACGGCGGGCCGCCGCCGTCTCCCGGTGCCTCGCGATGCTGCCCGAGGCGCACGTCAAGGCGCTGGCCGACGCGCTGCCGGCGCTCGAGGAGCTCGCCGAGACCATGCGGCAGGCCGGCCGCGCCGAGAACGTCCGGAATTCAGCCGGCAGATCCGGCGCGGGATGACGGGATGATGAGCCGATGAGCGACCTGATCTTGCGAAATGCCCGGCTGCCCGGACGGGCCGACCTCACCGACATCACCATCGACGACGGCGTGATCACAGCCCTCGGCACCAGCGCCGGCCTCGCCGGGCCGGTGAGCACCGCCGATTCTTCGAGCGCCGCCGGCCCCGCCGAGGTCATCGACCTCGGCGGGCGCCTGGTCACGCCGCCGCTCGTCGAGCCGCACATCCACCTGGACGCTGTGCTCACCGTCGGCCAGCCACGCCCGAACGTGTCAGGCTCGCTCTTCGAGGGCATCGCCGTCTGGGCCGAGCGAGTCGCCAGCCTGACGCCGCAGGACGTGCAGGACCGGGTCCGGCAGATCCTGCGCTGGCAGCTGGCCTGCGGCGTGCTGCACGTCCGCAGCCATGTCGACGTCTGCGACCCGGAGCTGCGGGCACTGCGGGCCCTTGTCGAGCTGCGCGAGCAGGTGCGCGGCTTGATCGACCTGCAGCTCGTCGCGTTCCCGCAGCAGGGCATTCTCGGCTTCGACGGCGGGGCCGACCTCATGCGCAAGGCCGTGGAGCTGGGCGCGGACGTCGTCGGCGGTATCCCCCACTACGAACTGACCCGCGAGGACGGCGTGGAGTCGGTGAAGTTCGCGATGGCGCTGGCCGACGAACACGGCCTGATGGTGGACATCCACTGCGACGAAACCGACGACGACCACTCCAGGTTCGTCGAGGTGATGGCCGCCGAGACCATCAGGCGCGGCATGTCGGGCCGGGTCACCGCCAGTCACACAACGGCGATGCACTCCTATAACAGCGCCTACGCCTACCGGCTCATCAGCAATATCGCCAGGGCCGGCCTGCACATGGTCACCAACCCGCTGGACAACTCGGTACTGCAGGGCCGTTTCGATACCGGGCCGATAAGGCGCGGCCACACCCGCGTCAAGCAGCTGCTCGACGCCGGGGTCAACGTGTGCATAGGGCACGACTCGGTGATGGACCCGTGGTACCCGCTCGGCTACGGCGATCC
>JASIGS010000367.1 GCA_030052355.1 Streptosporangiaceae bacterium
AGCAGCAGCTCGGTGCTCACTCGCTCGTTCGCCGCGTGCGCGCGGTCGGCGTCGAGGCCGACTCCTATGAACACCAGCGGCGCGCCCAGGATGTCCGCCAGGTCAGCCTCGGGCCCGCTGCCACCCTCCCTGGTGAACAGCACCTCGGTGCCGAACGCCCGCTCCATGGCCCGCCGGCCGGCCGCGACGGCCGGGGAGTCCAGCGGCGAGAAGCACGGGCGCACGCCGTTCCCGTCACTGACGACCGTGGCCTCGATGCCGGCCGGCACGTGTTCGCGCACGTAGCGCCGCAGGCCGTCGATGACCTCGGCTGGCTCCTGGTCGGCCACGAGGCGGAACGACAGCTTGGCGTGCGCCTGTGCCGGAATTATCGTCTTGCCGCCGGGGCCGGTGTGACCGCCCCACATGCCGTTGACCTCCGCGGTCGGCCGCGTCCAGACCCGCTCAAGCGAGCTGTACCCGGCCTCCCCGGTCGCGGCACGGCTGTCGCCAGCCTCGGCGAGCCACGCCTTCTCGTCGAATGGCAGCCTGGCGATCAGCTCGCGCTCGGCATCCGACAGCGGCCGGACCTTGTCGTAGAAGCCGGGGACGGTGACCCGTCCCTCGGCGTCATGCAGCCCGGCGAGCAACTCCGCCATGGCGTGCAGCGGGTTGGGCACGCCGCCGCCGAACGAGCCAGAGTGCAGGTCCCATGACGGGCCGCTGAGGTCTATCTCGGCTTCGACGATGCCGCGCATGCCGACACACATGGAGGGAACGTCCGCTGCCCACATCCCGGTGTCAGTGACGACGACGACGTCGCAGCGCAGCCGGTCACGCCGGGCACGGAGCAGGTCGGCGAAGTGCGTGGAGCCTGATTCTTCCTCACCCTCGATCAGCAGCTTGATCGTCACCGGCGGCTCGTGCCCGCCGGAAGCCGCTAGGTTTGCGCGCACACCGAGCAGGTGGAAGAACACCTGGCCCTTGTCATCGGCGGCGCCCCGGCCGAACACCAGGCCGTCACGCTGAGCCGGCTCGAAGGGCGGACTTTCCCACTCCTCTGGCGGGTCTACTGGTTGCACGTCGTGATGCCCGTACACAAGCGCGACCGGCGCTGCCGGGTCTGCGGCCGGCCATTCCGCGTAGACCGCCGGCAGGCCCTTGTGCTCGCCATCTCCGGTCTCCCAGACCTCGGCGACGGGAAAGCCCGTGACGCGGAGTTCCCCGGCGAGCCACTCGGCAGACCGGCGGACGTCGTCGGCGCGGGCCGGATCGCCCGAGATCGACGGGATTCTCAGCCACTCGACGAGCGCGGCGAAGAAGCCCTCTGCGTTCTGGTTGACGAACTCGCCTACTTCCACCGTGCTCACCTCGCCTGCGAGTCGCCCTGAATTCAGCCGCACGACGCCTCTTGACCATGATGGTCCTGCGGCACCGCTGTATTCTCCCGCGCTCAGACTCTCACGCGACGAGCCGGCGCCGGACGGGAGTCTCGGTATTGCCGCGCCGGCGTGCCAGCCGGCAGTCCGCCGACGACGCAAGGAGGATCGGATGATCGTTGCCTTCTCGGTGACCCCGCTTGGGGTCGGTGAAGACGTCGCCGAGTACGTGGCCGACGCGGTCAGGGTCGTGCGCGCCAGCGGGCTGCCGAACAGGACCGACGCGATGTTCACCTCGATCGAGGGTGACTGGGACGAGGTCATGTCCGTGGTGAAGGCGGCAGTGGACGCGGTCGCCGCGAAGTCGCCGCGGGTGAGCGTCACGCTGAAGGCCGACATCCGCCCGGGTGTCACCGGCGGCCTGGAGTCCAAGGTGGCCGCGGTAGAACGCCTGCTGGCTGAGGGTTAGGAACCCGCGCCGACCGACAGCGCAAGCGGCGGGCTAGCGGCCGACCGCTGGCGCCCGCTGGTAGTAAGCCCCGGACCTGGAGTTGAACACGAGCACCATGGCGGAAAGCTCGATGAGCCAGAGCACTGCCCCACTGATCAGGTCTGCCGGTGCGTACACCGCGCCACCGAAGCCCAGAGTGAACAGCACGCCCAGCGTGAGGACGCCGAAGTAAGGTACCAGGGCGCGCCGGGCCAGGTCATGCCCCCGACCGTTGGCCCATGCCAGCCACAGCCACCCGATCGCCATGGCGGGCACTACGACTTCGACCGCGGTGATATGCACGAGCATGAGATGCCATCGCGCTGGGGACGACCTCATCATCGCTGACCTGACGTTGCTCTCGGTAGCCACGGTGCTAATCCAGGCGACCAGGTATACCGCGGCGCCTGCATACATGAGCCGGACGGCGGCGGCCACCGTGCGCGGCACCTGAACCGGCATGCGGAGCCACATTGTCAGTGCGCCCGTGATCAAGTCGGCGGTATCCGCCAGTCCCGCTCGGCGCTGGCCATCGCGGGCGCCGTCCATCAGCACGCCCAGCATCTCCGCCTCGTGCTCGCGCCTGAACGCCGCCGGATACCAGGCGAGCAATCGGCGATACCTACGCTCCAGGTCTGAAGAGCCGGTCATGTCGCCATCCCTTCCGCCAGCTTCAGCCGCGACAGCGCGGCGATGGCGTTGGCATGCAGCCTGGCCGCCTCTGCGGCCAGTTGCTTGGTGCCAGCGGGCGTCAGCCTGTAGTACCGGCGCAGCCTGTTGTCCACGACCTCCTCGCGGTCGACGGCGACCAGGCCCTCCGCGGTCAGCCGGTCGAGCGCCGCGTACAACGTGCCGGCGCGCACCTGGACCCTGCCGTGCGAGATATCCCGGACAGCGGTCATGATCGCGTAGCCGTGCTGGCTCGTGTCCGCCAGCGCCGTCAGGATCAAGAACGTCGTTTCTTGCATCGCACGCTGCGCCATACAGAAATGTATATACTGTTCAACTGACGCTTGTCAAGGGTCAGACGGAGAGAGTCCAGCAAGCGCCTGCGCCCCGTGGCCGTGGTGGCTGACGGGGCGCAGTGACCGGAGATCTCACCGGCGGTTCTTACGGCGCTTGAGCATCATGACGAGCTTGTAGATCAGGTACACCATCGCCGCCACCTCCTTCCGGCCAGGCGTGTTGCCAGGAAAGGTCCTGGGTGGCCCGCGAGATGTCGCCGCGGGTAACGGCGGCCAGGGCCACTTCGAGCCGTGCGTGCAGTTCGGCTGCGGTCAGGGCGCCCCGGGCGAACTGCTCGGCAAGAGCCGCCGCCGCACCGTCGCGCTCCGCGTCACCTACCCGCAGATCACGGCGCTCTGGTGCCAGGACAGCGGGCCTGGCGCTGCTGGCAGCCGA
>JASIGS010000368.1 GCA_030052355.1 Streptosporangiaceae bacterium
GGCGCGCACGCCTTCTGGAGTGCGCCGCAGTCGGGCGGCAGGTACTGGGACTACGCGCTCAGCCCGCACGGCCAGTACCTCAGATTCCTGCGCACGCGAACGAACACCCTGGTGGACGACGTGATTGGCCAGGTTCCGGCCAGCCGCGGCGGCCTGCTCAGCAGCGCGCGCGTGCTGGTGCACGTGAATCTCTGGCCGACGCACTTCACCTACGCCCGGATCAGCCCCGGCGGCTCGGTGCTGACCGTCGCGGGATATCAGCTGAACCTGCCGAAGGGAACGGGGACCATGATCGTCGATCAGATGGCGGTCCCCAGCGGCAAGGTCATCCGCACGCTGTTCCGTACGACTTTCGCCCTGGAGCCACGGGCAGCCGACGGGAAGCGCCTGCCTCTAACAGGTTGGGACGCCTATGCGAGCTCAGACCCATCGGGGCGGTACATCATCGTGACCTACGGTCCCATCCTCGCTGAGTTCAACGGCTGGATCGTGGACGGCCACCTGGTTTCCCTCGCCCCGGCGCATCAAATACCACTGAGCCTCCGGCCGCCGACCTGGCACTACCTCAGTTACGAGACCTGGTAGCCGACAGCGCCGGCGCACCTTGAGCGACTAGCGTGCTGTGCTGTGAGGGTCGATGATGTCCGGCGGCTGGACTTCGGCACGTTCGTCCGACCGGCAGCGGAGACCGGCTCCGGGCAACCTCGGGTCGAGGCGGTGTACGGATATCTCGTCCGCACGCCGGCCGGCCTGATGCTGATGGACACCGGACTGGGCCGAGCCGATCAGGAGACTGAGGCCTGGTACCGGCCAAGGCGCGCCGATCTCAAGGCAACGCTCGCCGGCGCGCAAGCCGCGGTCGAGGACGTTGCCGTGGTCGTCAACTGTCATCTGCACTTCGACCACATCGGGGGTAACCCGCTCTTCGCCCGCCGTCCGATCTTCTGCCAGCGCCGGGAACTCGACGTTGCCCGGGCCGGTAACTACACCGTCACGGAACTCGTCGACTTCGACGGCGCACGTTACGAGTTGCTCGACGGGGAGGCCGAGATCACGCCCGGCGTGCACGTCATCCCCACGCCCGGCCACGTGGACGGGCACCAGTCCGTCGTCGTGCAGTGTGAGGACGGCTCGATCGTGCTCGCCGGGCAAGCGCACGACACGGCCTCGTCGTGGTCGGCAGACGTGCTCGCAGAGCACGCGCCCGGCCTCGGGCACGAACCTCCGCTCCCCGCGGCACCGTCCTGGATGGGCCGCATCCTCGAGTTCGATCCGAGGCAAGTCGTCTTCGCCCACGACGCCGCGGTCTGGCGTCCGTAGCGGACCGCCGAAGATCAGCCGGGACGCCGCAACGTCAGCGACTGGAACCTGTGGTCGGCGCCGTCTTCGGCAACATGGAAGTCCACGACGTCGAATACCTCGCTGGCGAAGCCCACGATCTCCCAGGTCAGCATCGGTCACGTCCTACGTCGGCAGCGCTCGGCAGAACGGTGGCTCGTTGACTGTCCAGTGCGGTCGCTCGCCGCCGGCGAACCGCTGCAGGTTTGCCGCGAAGACCTCGCTGGTCCGCCGGAACATCATCTCGGTGTGCCAGGCGATGTGCGGCGTCGCGATGACCCGCGGGTGGCTCACCAGCGGGTCGTCAGGGTCCGCGGGCTCGCGCACGAATACGTCGAGGCCGGCGCCGCGGATGTGGCCGGACTCGAGCGCCGCCAGCAGCGCGTCCTCGTCGACCAGGCCGCCCCTGGCGACATTGACGAACAGCGCGCCTGGCTTCATCGCCGCGAACTCCTGGGCGGAGAACATCCCGCCGTTGCCCTCGTGCAGCATGGCGCAGCACACGACCGCGTCCGCCTCGGCGAGCAGCTCGTGCAGCCGGTCCGGACCGGCTACCAGGTGGACCCCGGCGGGTGCGCCCTTGCTGGGATCAGCCCGGACCGCCAGCAGCCGGGGGCCAAACGGGCCGAGTCGCCGGGCGACCGCGGTGCCGATGGCTCCCAGCCCGACGACGAGCACGGTGGCGCCCACCAGCGAGGTGCCGACCGGCCGGTCAGAGTAGCGCCGTCCCGCCAGGGCGCCCCTGGCCTCATCCAGCCGCCGGGCCAGGGCGAGCAGGAGCAGCACCGCGTGCTCGGCACAGCTATCCGCGTTGCCGCTGACGTCGCCGGGCACCCTGGCGACCCAGACGCCGAGCTCAGTCGCGGCGGTGACGTCGACCCGCTCGAGGCCGACCCCGAATTGGTGCACGAGCCCGAACGCGCCCGCCTTCAGGACGTCTGCGCTGATCCTCGCCCCGAGGGGGCAGACGACGTCCGCACCGTCCAGGTTCTCGGCGAGACGATCTGGCGCGCTGCCGGCCAGCTCCCAGCCGGGCAGCAGCGAGCCGAGGTAGTCGAACGGGACGCCGGCCATCCGCTCCCGGCCGAACAGCAGCTTCACGCTTGCGCCCGTGCCGTGGCTGCGCGTGCTGTCACGGGAGGGCGGCGACGAGCTCGTCGACCGGCTTGCGGCGGCCCGTGTAGAAGGGGATCTCCACCCGGGTGTGCCGGCGCGCCTTCGCGCCGCGCAGGTGCCGCATCAGGTCCACGATCCGGTGCAGCTCGTCGGCCTCGAACGCGAGCATCCACTCGTAGTCGTTCAGCGAGAAGCAGGCCACCGTGTTGGCCCGCACGTCCGGGTACTCGCGTGCCATCATGCCGTGCTCGGCCAGCATCTCGCGTCGCTCGGCGTCGTCGAGCAGATACCAGTCGTAGGAGCGCACGAACGGGTACACGCTGACGTAGTTCTTCGGTTCCTCGCCGGCCAGGAACGCGGGGATGTGGCTCTTGTTGAACTCGGCGGGCCGGTGCAGCGCCATCACCGACCAGACCGGCTCGCTGGCCCTGCCGAGCCCGGTGCGGCGGAACCTGGCGTACATCTCCTGCAGGTCGTCGGCGGTCGGCGCGACCCACCAGAACATGTAGTCCGCGTCGGCACGCAGTCCCTGCACGTCGTAGCAGCCCCGGGTGATCACGCCCTTGCCGGCCGCCTGCTGGCACAGCTCGGTGACCTCGGCCGCCAGCCCGGACCTGCCGCCGGAACCGGCGGCGGCGTCAATGGCACCCGGGCCGCTGACCCTGAACACCGACCACATGACGTACCTGATGAGCTCGTTCAGATCGCGTGCCTTCGGACGGGCAGCTTGCCCGGACTCCTCGTTCCAGCCATGTAGTCATGTCTACCAGAGACAGCCGCGACGCCACGCTGCCCGGTGCTGGCCTGCGAAGCGCTCCCCTGGCACGCTGGTCGTGCCCGTGTTCTGGCAATTCGCGCGCCACCGTTGTAAAGTGATATCACTGTGGTATCAAGCTGGAGGTGGCGAGATGGCTGCACAGTTTCCAGCCGGCCCGGGGCCGGTTCCAGCCGACGACGAACGGGCGGGCGAGGGCCCGGCCGGCCCGGGGCCCGCGAGCGACGGGCAGGAGCCGAACGGCGCGCATGTCCCCGGCGGCCAGGCACCGGTTGCCGCCAGGGCCCTGGCACGCGAGGAGCAGCCGGGCGGCGCGACCCCGATATCCGAACACAAGGCGTGGTTCACCGAGGGCATCAGGATGGCGGTGCTGGGCATCGTCGTCGTGCTCCTGGGCGTGGTGCTGGTGTTCATCGACAGCCGTACCTCAGCCGGCGGGATCGTCCTGTCCGTGATCTGTGCCGTGGTCTTGCTGGCCGGCCTGCTCACGCTGCGCGGGCTGGTCCCGGTGGCGCCGGGGCATCCTCGCGTCGTCCAGTTGTTCGGCAAGTACCGCGGCACGATCCGCGACCAGGGCCTGCAGTGGGTGAACCCGTTCTCCGACCGGATCGTGGTCTCGACCAGGCTGCGCAACCAGGAATCCGCACAGCTCAAGGTCAACGACGCCGACGGCAACCCGATCGAGATCGCGGCCGTCGTGGTCTGGCAGGTGCGCGACACGGCGAACGCCGTGTACTCCGTCGACGACGTCACGAAGTTCGTGACCATCCAGACGGAGACCGCGGTCCGGCACATCGCGTCCAGCTACCCCTACGACAGCCGCGGCATGGACAGGATGTCACTGCGGGACAACGCGGACGAGATCACCGAGCGGCTGGCAGCTGAGCTCTCCGCCCGGGTCCGGCCCGCGGGCGTGCAGATCATCGAGACCCGGCTCACCAGGCTGTCCTACGCGCCCGAGATCGCCCAGGCGATGCTGCGGCAGCAGCAGGCGAGCGCCGTGGTCGGCGCCAGGCAGCGGATCGTCGAGGGCGCGGTTGGCATGGTGCAGCTAGCCTTGCAGCGGCTTGAGGACGAGGGGGTCGTCGAATTGGACGAGGAACGCAAGGCGGCGATGGTGTCCAACCTGCTGGTGGTCTTGTGCAGCGAGCAGGCCACCCAGCAGGTCGTCAACACCGGCACGCTGTACCAGTGACGTTTGGCGCGTAACGCTGTGAGTGAGCGCAGGAGCGTGCT
>JASIGS010000369.1 GCA_030052355.1 Streptosporangiaceae bacterium
GCCAGCGTACCGCATCTGCATAATTGTCAGACAAAGTTTCAGCTGCTCATCAAGAACGGCAAGTCAAGCCCGGTCACGCAGCGCACCACGTACGTGCGTCAGAGGTGGATGTCTGTGCTCCCGCAAGTGCAGAACCAGCCGCAAGGCCAGTTCGGGTGCGCTCTTGCACCGCGTCAGCCGCCACGCTCGCGGCGACGGAACGCGGGCCAGGCTGACGAAGCGGCCGGCGCCGCTGACGCGCTGGGCCCGGTGCCGGAAGGCGGCCGCGCCGTCGTCGTGGAACTGCCCGCCGACATCCGCACCGGGTACGTCGACGCCGGAGGCCTTGTCAGGGCGGCCTGGGCTCCTTCCGTCGCGCTGCTCATCGCCGACATGGCGCTGGTTGAGTGCTGGGACGCTCGCGCGCTCAGCGGCCTGCTCGACGCGCACTGTTATCTTGCTTCGCGGGGCGTCGACGTGCGGCTCGTCGTCTGGTCGAGACAGCTCAGCCAGGCCGTGCAGATGAGCACGACCGGCCCCAAGCTGCCGATCTACGCCAGCGTCATCGCGGCGCTCCGTCCGCATCCATAGTTCTCAGGCCGAGCCCGTAAAGGTGTCGATGTTCTCGATCTTCCACCGGCCGCCCTGCAGGACGGCTGTGACCGCGAACAGCGCGCCCCCGTAGCTGGACTTCCCGGTCCCTGTCATCGTGTCCTGCTGGTTCGCGAACACCAGCAGCCGCGCGCGGCCCCCGGTGAGCAACTCGACCCCGATGTTGGTGACCTTCGTGGTCACCACCAGCTTCTCCTTCGGCGCGTCGCTCTCGACCAGCGCGAATAGCTGGTCGTACTGGCGGATAGCCGGACCGGTCAGCAGGCCTTGCGCGGCCGTCCTCGTCCGGCCCGTGTCCGCGTAGCTGTAGGAGAAGATCGTGTCGACCGCGCTGGTGACCTGGCGGATCACCCCCTGCGTGGCGCTGGCGTCGACGATCGCCTCGTTGGCGGCGGTCGCCGACCCGTGCAGGTCACTGGCGGCCACCGCGGCCCAGCCACCGAAAGCGCCGAGGATGACCGTCGCAGCCCCGAGGACGGCCGGGAGCGCCCGCCGCCACCTGGGCTGGCCAGGAGCAGGATCCGGAGCGTCCGCGTCAAGGTCGTCGTCGGCGTCCAGGTCGAGGTCATCGTCCAGGTCGAGGTCGGCGTCCAGGTCGAGGTCGGCCTCGAGGCTTTCCGTTTTCGCGTCGTCTTCCGCTACGGGGGGAACGACGAGATCCTCGGACTCGGCCGCTGACTTGGAAGACCGGCTCATGTCGCGGCCCCAACCGGGACCTGGGCGAGTGAGCTGAGCTTCCATCCAGCAGACGTCCTGGTGAGAACCCCCTCCTGGCGGCTCTGCTTCGTCGAGGCCGACCCCTTGGCCGGGGTGACGGTGATCTGGATCGCCACGATGATCGACGCCGTGCCCTTGCCGACGTTCAGGCTGGTCAGCGCGGCGTCCAGGATTTTCGCCGTGGTCACCGACTTGGCCTGCTGTATCTCCTGCGCGAACGCCGACCGGCCGGAAGCGATCTCGCTGTGCAGCGCGCCCGTCGACGACTGCTCCCACAGATTCAGGCCCTGGTTGACGGTGCGGTAGTCCAGCGTGTTGAAGTTCAGGACGGCCTGCTCACCCTCGCGCAGCGCGCTGTCCCGGATGCCCGCGGACGCCGGGGGCCGCGGCGCCGTGAGCCAGGACCACCCGGCCCAGGCCGCGAACACGACTGCCACGGCCAGCAGCACCGACGCCGTCGTGAGCACGGGGTCTCGCCGCCAGCCGGCCACAGCGGGCTTGCCCGTGCCTGGCGCACCCGTCTCCGGGTCACCCGTGCCTGGCCCAACTGCCTCAGTCGTCATGTGGTCCTCCCGCCTCCGGGGGCTCGGGGGGTCGCCTCCCGGTCGGCGGCGTGCTTCATGTTATGTGCGTCCGGGGTCACGGCGCGACGCCGAGCAGCTGGGCCAGTCCTGGCTGCGCGGCCGCGGGGACGCCGCCGTAGCTGGGCGCGTGCGCAGAGCCGCGGACGTCGATGCCGCTGCTGGCCGGGGACGCGCAGTAGGCGCTGGTGTTCAGCGGCGCGTCGGGCTCGGTGTCAAGGCCGTTGAGGTAGACGGTGCCGCCGTAGCCCGCCGTGCAGGGCAGCGGGTCGAAGAACGTCAGCGCCACGCCGAACCTGGCGCCGTTGCCGTTGATCGCCGTGGAGCCGATCGCGATGGCGGCCGGCAGCGCGGACAGCAGCTCGTCGAGCGCCTGCCCCCTGGTCAGCGTCACCTCCGAGGTGGTCAGCAGGTTGGCGACGAGGTCGCCGAGCCCGGGGTTGGTGCCGGCGAGCAGGTCGGCGACCTGGGCCGCTGCCTGCGGGGCGTCGGTGACCAGCTCGCGGACACTGGCGTTGGAGCTGTCGAGCTGGCGCGCGAGGAGATCCAGGTTCTGGCTGAACGAGTCGAGCTCGCTGCTCTCGGCGACCTGGGTGTCGATGACCTCCTGCGAGTCCTTGATCAGCGTGCTCGTCTGCGGCAGCGTCGCGTAAGCGGCGCGGGCTAGCGCGGCGTTCCCCGACACGATGCCCCGCACGTTCTGGCCCTGGCCGGAGAAGGCGGCACCGAGCTCGTCGGTGAGCGTACGCAGCGACGAGAGAGGCAGTGAGGTCGCGAGCGTGTTCACGCTGTTCAGGACGCTGGTGACCGGCAGCGGCAGCTGGGTGTCCCGCTCCGGGATGACGCTGCCGCCGGTCAGGTACGGGCCGCCGGCCGCCTGCGGGCGCAGGTCCACGTACTGCTCGCCGACCGCGGACAGGTCGGCGACGGCGGCCTGCAGCCGGTCAGGGATGCGCGGCGCGGAGTCGCTGATGTCCAGGTCCACCTGGATGCCGCTCTCGGTCAGCGTCATCGCGCCGACCCGTCC
>JASIGS010000370.1 GCA_030052355.1 Streptosporangiaceae bacterium
TAGCCAGTCTTCATGCGCGGGCGAAGTCCGCTATGTCCTGGTCGAAGTCTTCGACCATCTGCTCCGTCAGGGTGCGCCTGGTCTCGGCGATGCCGCGCAGGATGTCGGCCGTGGTCGCCAGTTCCGCGCCGGCGTCCAGCAGCACCCGCTCGAAGACGAGCTGCGCGGTGCGCCGCGCGGCGAACTCGATGTCCGCCGGGGTGAACAGCCAGCACTGCTCGACGACCGCGGCCATGTCGATCTCTTCGTGCGGGATCGATCGCAGGTACCTGTCCCAGATCGCCCGGCGCGCGTCTTCGTCCGGCGGGCCTACCGGCAGCACGTAGTCGAACCGGCCGTGCCGCAGGAACGCGGTATCCAGCGCCCTGACCGAGTTCGTCGCGCAGATGAGCAACCGCTGGTCCTGCTCGCGGAACACCGGGATGAGCTTGAGCATCTCGTTGGTGACGCCCTGGGCCGCGGACACGGTCCTGGGCCGGCGCAGCCCGGCGATCTCCTCAACCTCGTCGATGAACACCAGCACCTTGTCGAGCTCCGCGACCAGCGCGAAGGACTCGCGCAGCGCGGCCGCCAGGCCAGCCGGGGAGTCCCCGGCCAGCCGGGACGGGAACAGCTCGACGAACGGCCAGGACAGGCGCGCCGCGACGCCCTTGGCGAAGGTCGTCTTGCCCGTCCCGGGCGGACCGAACAGCACCACGGCCCGCGGCGGGACCAAGCCGAGCCGCTCGGCTAGCTGGGGCCGCGCGAGCGGGAGGATCACCCGCCGCTCGATCAGGTCCTTCTCCCTGGCCATGCCCTCGAGCTCGGCCCAGATGCCGGGCCGGAGCATGCGCCCGCCTAGCCTGTCGAGGATGCCGATGTCTTGCGGGCCGACCGGCTCGAGCTTCTCGTAGAAGGCCATGCCCTGCCTGACCCGGTAGCCGCAGTGCCTGAGCGCCAGCGCGCCGACCTCGTCGTCGCTGGCCAGCAGGCAGTCGATGCGGTGCACGCCCAGAGCCACCAGCCGGCGCTCCAGCCCGGTCAGCATGGCACTGCCGATGCCGCGGTTGCGCCAGGCCGGCGACAGGCTGATCCGCACCACCCACGCGCGCCCGTTGCTGACGGTGGCGACGGCGGTCCCCACAAGGTCATCGGCCACCACGGCCACGACGGCGGGCTCCCCGGCCCGGACGGCTGAAACGAGGTCCGACAGCCCGAATACCGGAGTCTCGCCGCTCGTTCGCGGGTCACCCCACAGTCGCACCGCGGCGTCGAGGTCATCGTCATGGAAGTCGCGCACTCGCCACAACGCCATCGGGCCGGTCTCCCGCACCGGCTGCGGGGCCTCGCTCACGCCGCCACCACCGGTGTCGCGTCAGTCGCGTGCTCATGACCCTGGCCCGGCCCGGGCACCACCAGGACAGGGCAGCTCGCGTGCCGGGCGCAGTACCGGCTGACCGAGCCGTGTATCAGCCGCCGCACCGGATGGCCCGGATTGGTGCCGACAACCAGGACGTCACCAGGCTCACTGGCGATACCGACGAGCGCCAGCCCCGGATCACACTCGGGTGTCTGGATGGCGACCATGGTCGGCGTGCCGGCGGCGATGGCGTTGAACACCCTGTGCACGAGCAGCCGTGAGGCTGCGTTCTGCTGCGATCCGGAGAAGCTGAGCACGATGTGCGGATGGGTCAGGTGGCGCATCCGGCGGCCGCCATGCCTCGGCTGGCCCAGCGCCCAGGCCCGCACCGCGACTAGCTTCGCGTCGTGCGACCGCGCCAGCTTGACCGCGGTCGCCACCGCCGCTAGCCCCGACTTCGTGTCGTCCACACCGACCACCACGCGCCTTATCCCGGTGCTGCCGGCCGTGCTCAGCCAGGCCGGCTGATCCTCAGTCACTGCCATCGCCGATACCTCCCGATGCGAGGATCTTTGCTGGTACCAAGCTTGGCGCGCGGTACGCGCCCCGTCTGCTGCCGGAAGACCCGTCAGCAGGTGACCTTTGGGCCGCCTCCTGTGATGCTCCGTCACGCGCCGTCGTGCGAGTGCCGGATGCGCCTGCCGGTGACGCGCGCCGGGGTGATGCTGATGAAGTGGTCCCTGGGGCCGCCAGCCCAGGCCACTACCCCGGCGGCCTCGGCCGCCGCCCGCTCTCGCTCCGACTCGATGTGGTGAGCCGGGCCCTGAACCAGCACGCTCCACCCCTCGCGCGCGGCGACGTCGAACTCGTCGACCTCGAACGCCACCCGGAACTCCGCGTGCGATATGCCCGTGCGCAGGTCCTCGTCCGTCGAGCTGTCCTCCTCGGTCCGGAACAGCACGGCACCGTCGTGGAACTTGTAGTTCACCGGCAACACGGTCAGGTCGTAACGTCCCGCGTAGACGAGCCTGCCGATGCCGCCTGGCGCGATGAGGCGCAGGCACTCGGCCTCGTCCAGACTTTCCAGCACAACATCGGACACTGCGCACGCTCCTGTCCTGGGTTCGCGGTTAGCCGTCCCCTACCCGTGCCCTCCTGTCACCATGCTGTCCGCGGTAGGCCGCAGCGAACAGGGCCGAAGGACCCGCTGACGGCGGACTGTTGGCCGCGCCTACGCTGGAGACCGTGGCCGCAGGACTTCCGGACAGCATCAGGGCGTGCCTGTTCGATCTGGACGGCGTCCTGACACAGACCGCGTCCGTACACGACAAGGCCTGGAAGGCGACGTTCGACGTCTTCCTGCGCAGCCGAGCCGAGCGGGACGGCGTTCCTTTCGTTCCGTTCGACCCTGTTGCCGACTACGACCAGTATGTCGACGGCAAGCCCCGGCTGAACGGCGTCAGGTCGTTCCTCGGCGCGCGCGGCATCACGCTCCCGGAAGGCAACGACGACGACCCGCCCGGCAGCCCGACCGTGCACGGGCTGAGTAACGCCAAGAACCAGACACTGCTCAAGCTGCTCGCCGACGAAGGGGTCAAGCCCTACTCGGGCTCGGTTCGCTATCTGCAGGCCGTTCGGGCAGCTGGGCTCGCGACCGCGGTGGTGTCGTCCAGTGCCAACTGCCGCGCGGTCCTGGCTGCAGCCGGGCTGGCCGGCCAGTTTGGCGCCGTGGTTGACGGCGTGCTGGCAGCCGAGCAGCACCTGGCCGGCAAGCCGGCGCCGGACACCTACCTGGCAGCGGCAACCGCCCTGGCCATGCCGCCTGCCGCCGCGGCGGTGTTCGAGGACGCTCTCGCAGGGGTCGAGGCCGGCCGGTCCGGCAGCTTCGGCTGGGTCGTCGGCGTCGACCGAGTCGGCCAGTCGGATGCGCTGCGCGCCGCTGGAGCCGACGTCGTGGTGACCGATCTGGCCGACCTGCTGCCTGAGGCTTAACCGGCACCGCTGGCGCGGACGCTCGAGTACCGGCAGCGAGACGAACGTCCCGGTCGTGCGGGAGCACGACCGGGACGATTCGTTCAGCGCGTCATCATCACCTTGATCGCGCCGGTGTCGGCGGCCCGCCCGAAGACGTCGTAGGCAGTCAGGATGTCGCCGAGCTCGAACTTGTGGGTAACGAACCGCGCCGCGTTGATCTGGTGCGACTCCACCAGCCGCAGCAACGTGGCTGTCGAGGTGGCGTCGACCAGGCCGGTGGTCACCGTGATGTCACGGATCCACAGCGACTCCAGGTGCAGCGTCGCGGGCTTGCCATGCACTCCGATGTTCGCCACGTTGCCGCCAGGCCGGACCAGGCTCGTGCACAACTCGAAGCTGGCCGGCACGCCGACGGCTTCGATCGCGACGTCGGCGCCCCGGCCGCCGGTGACGCTCTGCACGAAGGCCACCGCGTCCTCACGACCGTTGTTGACCGTCAGGTCAGCGCCGAACTGGGCGGCAGCTTCCAGCCGCGCGTCGGCCAGGTCGATCGCGATGACGTGACTGGGCGTGTAGAGCCTGGCGCCGGTGATCGCGGCCAGCCCCACCGGGCCCGCGCCCACGACCGCGATGGTCTGACCGGGTCCCACCCTGCCGTTCAGCACGCCAACCTCGTACCCGGTGGGCAGGATGTCGGCGAGCATGAGGATCTCTTCGTCCGCGACGCCATCCGGCACCGGGTACGTGGACGTGTCGGCGAACGGGACCCGCACGTACTCGGCCTGCGTGCCGTCGATCATGTAGCCGAAGATCCAGCCCCCGCCGCCGGTGCACTGACCGGGGTGGCCCTCCCGGCAGTACTGGCACCGCGCGCACGCCGAGATGCACGAGACGAGGACCCGGTCGCCCGGGCGGACACCGGTGACACCCGGGCCTACAGCCTCGACCGTGCCGACCGCCTCGTGACCGAGTATCCGGCCGGCCGCCACTTCGGGTGTGTCGCCCTTGAGGATGTGCAGATCCGTCCCGCAGATCGTGGTCGACTCGACGCGCACGATGGCGTCCGTCGTGTCCTTGATCACCGGGTCCGGGACATCCTCCCAGGCCTTCTTGCCGGGACCGTGATAGACCAGTGCCTTCATGACCGCCTCCTGCGATGTGTGCCGCGTGGTCACGTTCAAGGCTCGTGTCCGCGCTGACCAGCGGCCAGGGCACAACGCCCCGCGGCACGGGTACCAACGTCCCGGCGTGCATGTGGCGGGAGAGACCCGCCCGTTTCTCGCGGATGCAGATTTCGCGGTGTGCTAGCCGGTACAGCGCCAGTAGCTCCGCGATCCCATATCTGGTCTCTCCCGCCACAACCATCACAGCGTGCCCGCCCGCTGCCTGGCAGGGCCGTGAGTCCCCTTCCACCGGGACGTCTGGCACGCCCGCCGCACGGGACCTAGGTCCCTATCGCCGCCAAGGCCGCGCGGTTTCAATGGGCCGGTGTTCGTGCACGAGGAAGCCGACCTTGACCTGAGCTTCGCCGCAGCCCAGGAGGTGCTGGCCGACCTTGCCCGTGGCGGCTTGCTCCTTAACGCCTCGCGTGCCGCTTACGGGGACGGGGTCACGGGCCTCGCGAGGGTCGGCCCTGTTGGCTCGGTCCGCGGCCTGTCGAGGCTGGTCAGGGTGGACATGGGGGACCCGGTCGTGCGCCGCGACTCGGCACATCTCGCGCTCAGGTGGCAGGCGACGGGGCCGGGCAGCGCGCTGTTCCCCGCTCTCGACGCTGACATCGAGATAGCGCCAGCCGCCGGCACGGGTACCAGGCTGACCATTGACGGGGTGTACCGGGCGCCGATGGGCACCATCGGGGCGGGCCTCGACCAGGCCGTGCTGAGCCGCGTCGCCGCCGCGACGATCCGGGACTTTGCCGGCCGGGTGGCGAAGGCCATCACCGCCATCGCCGCCGGCTCAGCACGCGCCGACCAGGCTCCGGGCGAGGGGCAGCCTGCCGAGCCGCCGCCCGCATCGCTGCTCCCTTAGCCAGCCGCGGACCACGGGTTCACTGGCGACCCGGCGGACCGCCTGCGCGCTCGTTGCCGAACAGGTGCTCACGTATCTCGTGCACCGTGTCGTCCAGTTGCCGCAGCGCCTCCGCTATGCGGTGCTTGGCGTGGTCGTGCGGCAGGTCGATCGCCCCCTGCAGGCTCAGGCCGACCTTATGCAGGTCGTTCACCACCCGGTCAAGCAGCTCGCGAGCGTGATGGCCGTGGCGTGCCGCCACGGCGCTACGGGCAAGATCGGCCAGATCACTGGCACGCTGCGACGGAGCGACGTCCCGCACGACGGCAAGAGTGAAGCGGCCCGTTGCGGTCGGCACCGGCTTCAGGCTGACGTTGACAGGGAACGTGGCACCGTCCTTGCGCAGCCCGACCAGCCTGCCCATCGCGCCCATCGGCCTGGCAGTCGGATGCTGGCTATACCGGGCGCGGTAGCCCTCGTGCGCGGCCCGAAGGCCGGCCGGAACAAGCAACTCCACCCGCTGGCCGATCAGCTCGCCGTGCCGGTAGCCGAACATCTCCTCCAGCCGCCGGTTGGCCAGCGCCAGGACGCCGTCGTCGTCGGCTAGCAGGACTCCGTCGTCCAGGGCGTCAACCAGCCGCCACAGTGCCGCCGGGGTGACCGTCGCCCGGTCCCCGCCTGCTGGCCCGGCCGCAGGTTCCTGCGACGACGACGCCGGGTCGGCCGCGCGCTGACCGTTGCCACGTTGCGTGCCAGGCCGTCGTGCCAGCGGGATCACCGTCCCGGGCACACTGGGCGCGAGCGCCGCCTCTACCGAGGGGTAGATCGACACCAGCCGGTCTAGCCCGTTCGCATCGAGCACCCGCCGCACAATCGGAGCCGTGACGACCAGGCGCAGCTGAGTCCCGCTGACCGCGGCACGGTGATGAGCGCGCACCAGGGCGTCCGCCCCGCCGTGATCGCAGGAGAGCGTGCCGCTCATGTCCGCGACCAGCACCGCCGCGCCGCGGTTGATGAGGGTCAGCAGTTCCTCGCGGACATCCCCCGAGTTCGACGCGTCGATCTGCTCAGGCAGGGCCACCACCGCCGCCTGGCGCACCCAGCGCACCGGGAGCAACGTCTCCTCAGACACGGCGGCTGACCCGGGTGCGACCCGGCGCGAACTGAGCCGGGCAGGAAGCTGCGGTGAACGGGCGCACGCTGTCGGGCCCTCGGTTCTGGGTGAGCGGGCCGATGATGCCGCTCAGTCTAAGGGCGGACCAACGTCCCGCCGACCTCAGGCTGATGGGCTCTGACGAACGTCCCCGGCGCCGCGCCAGGCTCAGGTCATGCGGCGAAGGAGGCAGCGTGCGATGAAGCTGATGACAGCCGCGGTCCAGACCGGTGAGCGCAACGGCGACGCAGGGTGAGGAGACGCAGTGATGAACCCCCGGCCACGCATCAACGACCTCGGCCTGAGCACAGGGAAAAAGGCGCGACTGCGCCGGATCCTGTATCAGAACGGACCGGGCAACGGCACCGCGATCTTGCTGCCCTATGACCAGGGGCTCGAGCACGGCCCGCGCGACTTCTCCGCCAATCACCTGGCCAGTGATCCGGCCTACGTCATCCGGCTTGCCATCGAGGGCGGCTTCAGCGGCATCGCCCTGCAGATCGGTCTCGCCGAGAAGTTCTACTGGGACTACGCCGGTGAAGTCCCGCTGGTCCTGAAGCTCAACGGGAAGACTGACATACCGTCAGGCATCGACCCGCTGTCGCCGCTGAACGCGACGGTGGCGGACGCGGTCCGGCTCGGCGCCGACGCGGTCGGCTACACCCTCTACGTGGGCTCGCCGGCGCAGGAGCGCGACTTCAGCCAGTTCCGGCGCGTCCGCGAGGACGCGGAACGACTCGGCATGCCGCTCATCGTGTGGTCCTACCCGCGCGGCGCGGCCGTCGACGCCAAGGGCGGCAAGGACTCGTTCTACGCGGTCGACTACGCCGCCAGGACGGCCAGCGAGCTCGGGGCCGACGTCGTCAAGGTCAACTTCCCGCACCCGGAGAAGCAGGCTGGCGTGCCGCCCGCCTACCAGGACGAGATCTCCTCGCAGCACGCCATCGATGCCGTCGTCCGGTCCGCGAACAGGACGCTGCTGCTTGTCTCCGGCGGCGAGCGGGCCGACGACGCGGCCATGCTGGAGAAGGCAAGGCAGTCAATGGAGGCGGGCGCGACCGGCCTGATCTTCGGCCGGAACGTCTGGCAGCGACCGCACGAGGAGTCGCTGCACTTCGTCTCCGAGCTGCGGAAGATCCTGGCCAGGTACCCGTCAGCATGACCCGCCCCGAGCCCGGGCAGTCACGCCGCCCTTTTCCGCCAGGCGCGTCGCCTTCGCTCGAGCCTCCGCTCGTGCAGGTTCATGCCACCCCAGATGCCGTGCTTGACGAACGTGCTCAGCGCCAGGTCCAGGCACTGAGTGCGCACCGGGCACTCCTCGCAGACGGCCCGCGCCAGCGCCTCTCTGGCCTCGCGTTCCGCCAGACCTTCGCCGTCCGGTCCGAAGAACAGCGCGGAGTCCGCGACCCGGCAAGCAACGTCGCGTTCCCAGACGAACATCCAGCGCCTCCGCATCAGTGACTCATGACCCCCGTCAGCACATCAGCGCGCGGCCACCATCGGCAGGGGCAAAGGTCCTCACCGCACCCGGCCAGCAGCGGCCGGCCGCGGCCAGGCGGGTTCGCGACGACCCCGCAGGCGCCCGCCGGTGGCCTGCTGCCACATTAGAGATCATGAGGATCGTCGCCGCACTCGGTGGTAACGCCCTGCTGGAGCGGGGCGACAGGCCGGACTCTGACATTCAGCAATCACACGTAGAGCACGCGGTAGCGGCCCTGGCCCCGCTGGCGCACCAGCATGACCTGATCGTCACGCACGGGAACGGCCCGCAGGTGGGCATGCTGGCGCTCGAAAGCGCGCGGGATCCGGCGCTGTCGCATCCGTATCCATTCGACGTGCTGGGCGCTCAGACGCAAGGCATGATCGGCTACTGGCTGGTGCAGGCGCTGGCGGCGGCCATTCCCGGTGCGCGGGTCGGGTGCCTGATCTGCCAGACCCGGGTCGACCCCGCCGATCCGGCGTTCGGCAATCCGACCAAGTTTGTCGGCCCGGTGTACCCGGAGGAGCAGGCTCGCGCCCTGGCCGCAGAGCGCGGCTGGACCATCGGCCGTGACGGTGTCGCCTGGCGCCGCGTGGTCGCATCCCCCGAGCCGCGCGAGATCGTGGAGATGTCCCTGATCAAGACGCTGATCGCAGCCGGGGTTCTGGTCGTGTGCGCCGGGGGCGGCGGTATCCCGGTGACGGCGGACGACGCCGGCGCGCTGCACGGCGTCGAAGCCGTGGTGGACAAGGACCTGACGGCGGCGCTGCTCGCCGGTGCCGTGGACGCCGACGCGCTGTTGCTGCTGACCGACGTCGACTCGGTGACCGACGGCTTCGGCACCCCCGGCGCCCGGCCGGTCTCCCACGGCACGCCGGCCGAGCTGCGGGCACTGGCCCTGCCCGCTGGCTCCATGGGCCCCAAGGTCGAGGCCGCGTGCCGGTTCGCGGAGACGACCGGCCGGATCGCGGCGATCGGCCGCCTCGATGATGCGCAGGGGCTCCTGGCCGGGACCGCGGGCACGACCGTGCGCCGGTAGCAACGCGCGCGCCGGCGGTCCCGGTGGAGCGTTAGCCCTCCGGCGGCTCGAGCACGGACAGCTGTTCTGGTGGCACGATCGTGGCCAGCATCGTGGCCTTGATCGTGTGCATCCTGTTCTCGGCCTGGTCGAACACGATCGATGCCGCGGACTCAAACACGTCATCGGTGACCTCGAGGGCATCGATGCCGCGCTTGTCATAGATCTGCTGGCCGATCTGCGTGTGCCGGTTGTGCAAGGCCGGCAGGCAGTGCATGAACCTGACCGCGGGGTTACCGGTGGCTGCCAGCACGGCCGCGTTCACCTGGTAGGGCAGCAGCTGATCGATGCGCTGGTCCCACTTCTCCGGCGGTTCGCCCATCGACAGCCACACGTCGGTGTAGATGAAGTCGGTGCCAAGCACCGCGGGGCCGACGTCATCGGTCACCGTCAGCCGGGCACC
>JASIGS010000371.1 GCA_030052355.1 Streptosporangiaceae bacterium
GAAGCCCACGCCCTGGACCACGCCCGCCACCCGTATCCGGCGCCGGATCGAGCCCTCGGGGGTGGCCAGGCCGGTCATCCGCTCAGCGCCGGGTGCCCGAGAAGGCCACGGCCGCCTCGCGGTGCATGCGGCCGAAGTTGTAATAGGCGGCGCAGGCGCCCTCGGACGAGACCATGCACGTGCCGATCGGCGTCTCCGGCGTGCACGCAGTGCCGAACACCTTGCACTCCCACGGCTTCAGCACGCCCTTGAGCACCTCGCCGCACTGGCAGGCCTTCGGATCGGCGACCCGGACGCCAGGAACTGCGAACAACCGCTCGGCGTCGAATGCCGCGTACTCCTGCCTGACCGCCAGCGCCGACTGAGTGATGAAGCCGAGGCCACGCCACTCGAAGTACGGGCGCAATTCCATCGTCTGCCCGATCACGCCCAAAGCCACGCCGTTCCCCTCCCACGGCACGACGCGCGAGTACTGATTTTCCACAGTCGACTCGCCGTGTGCCAGCTGGACCATCAGCATGTAGATCGACTGCAGGATGTCCAGCGGCTCGAATCCGGCGACGACCACGGGCTTGCCGTAATCGCGGGCGATGAACTCGTACGGCCGGCACCCGATCACGGTGGACACATGACCGGGGCCGATGAAGCCGTCCAAACGCAGGTCAGGGGAGTCGAGGATCGCCTTGATGGCCGGGATGATCGTCACGTGGTTGCAGAAGATCGAAAAGTTCGTCAGCCCTTCGGCGGCGGCGCGCAGCACCGTCATGGCCGTTGACGGTGCCGTGGTCTCGAAGCCGATGGCCATGAACACGACACGCTTGCCGGGATTCTGCCGCGCGATCTTCAGCGAGTCGAGCGGCGAGTAGACCATGCGTATGTCGGTCCCCCTGGCCTTCGCGTCGAAGAATGAGCCGTTGCTGCCCGGCACTCGCATCATGTCGCCGAACGACGTCATGATCACGTCCGGCTCGCTGGCCAGCGCCATCGCATCGTCTACGCGGCCCATCGGGATCACGCAGACCGGGCAGCCCGGGCCGTGCACCAGCGTGATCTGCTCCGGCAGGTAGTCCTCCAGGCCGTGCTTATAGATGGTGTGCGTGTGCCCGCCGCACACCTCCATGAGCTTGTACTGCCGACCTGGCTCGCACAGCGCCGCGATCTTGACCGCGAGCGCACGCGCGGTGTCGGCGTCACGGAATTCATCTACGAACCGCATCGCGTCGTCTCCTACTCGATCCGAGACTCGGCCAGGGCCGCCAGTTCGTCCTGGTAGGCCTGACCGATGCTCTCCAGGAACTCAAGCGCCGCGGCCGCTTCCGCCTCGTCGATCTTGGACAGCGCGAACCCGACGTGGATGAGGACCCAGTCGCCCGGGCTGACGGATTCCCCCTCGAGGAGCCCGACGTTGATGACCCGCCGGACGCCGCTGACATTGACCCGGGCCAGGTCGGGCTGGTCCGGGAGGAACTCGATCACCTCACCGGGAATGCCAAGGCACACGGCAAGCCCCTCTCACTTGTGTCGCTTCAACTGGTGTCGCGGCGGCTTTCCCCGGCGCCAGTGTCAGCAGCCGGTCGGGCGGCGATCAGGTCGCCGACGATTCGGGCAGCCGCGTCGACCGCTGCGGCCACCGGCTCGGTCAAGCCGATGCCCGGCTCGGTGCAAGCAGGCTCGCAGCCAACCACGACGACCCGGCCCGGATCGCCGCCGAGCATGCCGAGCATGCCGAGCACTACGTCAGGTTGCATGCCATGGCCGTCGAAGTAGCCGCTGTGCTGCATACCGTCGCCGATCGTGGCGCGATCGGTGCCACGATCCTCTTGGTCGATCTCCAGCACGGTGATCGTGCCGGGCTGGTCACCCCGCTGGGTCGCGTCGATGAGGATCGTCATGTCGTAACCGCCGGCCAGGTCGTAAGCCAGATGCATGCCGCGGATCCCGTAGTCCGCGACCTCGACCCCAGCTGGCATATCGGTGCCGGCCAGCCGCCTGGCTACTTCGACACCGAAGCCGTCGTCTCCGAGGAAGATGTTGCCCACGCCGGCCACGAGGATGCGCCCGGTCATCGCCCGATCTCCTGCTGGCCTAGCGCTTCCTGGATGAGCTGCCAGAGCGTGTGGTAGACCGTGGTCTGCGCTTCCTGAATGCGGTGCACGGAGGTCGACGGGGCGACAAACAGGTAGTCGAGGCTGTCGAGCTCGGCCATCCTGCCGCCTTCGTAGCCCGCCAGGCCGATGGTCAGCATCCCCCGGCGGCTGGCCTCGTCGAAGGCCCGTAGCAGGTTCTCCGAGTTACCGCTCGTGGACAGGCCCACCGCGATGTCGTTCTTGCCGGCGAAGGCGGCGATCTGCCGGGCAAAGACAACGTCGACGCCGATGTCGTTGCACAGTGCTGTGACGACGGATGTGTCGTTGGACAGCGCCAGTGCGGGCAGCGGCCGCCAGGGACCGCCCGGGTTGAGGAAGAGGGTGGCCAGTTGCTGGCCGTCGGTCGCGCTGCCGCCGTTGCCGAACGCGAACAGGCGCCCGCCCGCAGCGAAGGCAACCGCTGCCTGCTGC
>JASIGS010000372.1 GCA_030052355.1 Streptosporangiaceae bacterium
CGACCAGGCTGGCGAGATCGTGACCGCGCTGACCGCGTCCGACTCGGCCGAGCGGGTGCGGATCGCGCTGGCGAAGACCGCCGAGGGCACCGCCGGGCTCGACGAGGTAGACACGGTGCTGTCGCTGGTTTCCGGGCAGATACCGGCGGAGCGGATCGCGTTCGCGCCCAGGATGGTGCGCGGCCTCAGCTATTACACGGGCCCGATCTGGGAGGCGGTCGCCGACGGGATCTCCGGCTCGATCGGCTCGGGCGGGCGTTACGACGGCCTGATCAAGCAGCTCGGCGGCCCGGACGTGCCGGGAACCGGCTGCTCCATCGGCATCGAGCGGATCTGGCCGCTGCTGCCGGGCGCCGCCGCGGCGCGGCGCGGCCGCCTCGACGTCGCGGTGACGGTGATGGGTGATGAGTTCGCGGATCAGTCGTTCGCCCTTGCCGCGCGGGCACGTGCGGCCGGCTTGCGGGCGAGCGTCTACCTGGGTTCATCGGGGAAGCTGGGCAGGCAGCTCAAGTGGGCCAGCGACAGCGGCGCGCGATTGGCCGTGATCTACGGCGACCAGGAGGCCGAGGCAGCCGCCGTCACAGTTCGCGACATGGTGAGCGGGGAGCAGACGTCCGTGCCGGTCACGGCGTTCGCGAACTACCTCGCCGACACGGCACGGCGCGAGCCGCTGTGACGCGCGCCGATCCCATGGAAGAGCGAGCGTGGCACGCCAGCCTGCCCGGCGTCATCGTGTCCGCCGCGGCGCTGATCGGCGACGGCCGTGACGGAGTGCTCCTGGTCAAGCCCAACTACCGGGACCACTGGCTGCTGCCCGGCGGCGTCTGCGAGTTCGCCGAGCCGCCGCACCTGGGCTGCGCCCGGGAAGTGGCTGAGGAACTCGGCGTCGACCTGGCCGTGGGACAGCTGCTGGCCATCGACTGGCTCGCGGCGGACGCCACGGTCTACGGACCACAGGCGCGGCCGGCCATGCACCTGATGTTCGACGGCGGCGTGCTGCCCGACACTGGCGCCATCGTGCTGCAGGCCGAGGAACTGGACGACTGGCGTTTCGTCCCGGTCAGCGAGCTGGCCGGATACCTGGCGGCGCGTGCCGTGCCGAGGGTTACCGCGGCCATCCAGGCTCGCGACGACGGCGTCCCGCGCTACGTGCCGGGCTGGCAGGCGACACCCCGGTAGTCAGGTCTGCGCCGGCCGGAACACCGACAGCGTGACGGACACCGTCACTGGCGCCGGATCGGGAAGGTCGCCGATCAGGTTCGCCAGCGCCGTCTTGTCGGCGTGCCAGGCACTCGGTCCCATCGCGATGGCGGCCGCGACGTCTGAGTGGGCAAGGCGCAGCGTCTTGCCGATGGCGCGGCGCTCCACCAGCTCGAAGTGCGGACGGAGTGTCCTCTCCAGACGCTCTTCCTTGTGCTCGTCGACCGTCAGCAGCCCGAGCACGCCGATCAGCTCGGCGAGGTGGTCGCGGTTCGGCGCCACGACTAGCAAGCGGGCCGCTGGCCCGCGGAGGACGCGCCGGAACTCGGCGCCATTCCGCGGCGCGAAGACGTTCAGCGCCAGGACGGCCGCGTTATCGGCGACGGGCAGGCGATTCCAGACGTCGCAGCCGACGGCTCCGGCGCGGTCATGTGCCCGGGCGGCTGCCCGCAGCGCCGTCTTCGACGCATCCAGGGCCAGTCCGACCCGGTCCGGCAGCCGGTCGAGCACCTTGGCGAGGTAGTAGCCGGTGCCCGCGCCGGCATCTACCACGCAGCCTTCCGGGCTGCCGGCGGCTAGCGCGTCGCTCGCGGCCTCCGCGAGGCCTTCGGCTACCGCGGCGAAGTGACCAGCCGACAGGAAGCTGGCTCGCGCCCGTACCATGTCCGCGGTGTCACCCATGTCCGGGCGCGTTCCGGCAGCCAGCAGGCTGACGTAACCCTGCCGCGCTATGTCGAATACGTGCCCGCTCCGGCAGCGCAGGGAGCTGCCCTCGCGCGACATGGCCGCGCGGCAGTGCGGGCACGCGAGGTACTGGATGACGCCGTCAAGCACATCTGCGCTCTTACACGCCCAGCGCGCTGACCGGCGAGCGCACGTCCGAGCCCGCCGCGGCTCCGGCGCCCGGCGGCAGGCCGTCCAGGTGGCGGACAGTAGCGGCGCCGAGCACGCGGGCGAGGTGGCGCTCGACGACTCCGAGCGCTTCGTCGACGCCGATCCGGCGCCCGGCCTCGGCGGACAGCGAGGTCACGCCGGCGTCGCTGATGCCGCACGGCACGATCTTGTCGAACCAGGCGAGGTCGCAGTCGCAGTTCAGCGCGAAGCCGTGCATGGTGACGCCCCTGGCGACGCGTATCCCGATGGCGCCGACCTTGCGGTCTGGTCCGCCGCCGCGGACCCAGACACCGCTGCGGCCGTCCACCCTGGCGGCGCGGACGCCGAAGTCGGCGCACGTGCCGATCAGCGCTTCCTCGACGAGGCGCACGTAGCCGACCACGTCGATCGGCTCCGGGAGGGCGACTATCGGGTAGCCGACGAGCTGACCCGGCCCGTGCCAAGTGATCTTGCCGCCGCGGTCGGTGTCGATTACTGGCGCTCCTGGCTCGCCGACCGGCCGCTCGGCAGGTTCAGTGCGCTTGCCCGCTGTATAAACCGGCAGGTGCTCGAGGAGCAGGCAGGTATCCGGGATCTCGCCGGCCACCCGCCGCCCGTGAACCTCGCGCTGCAGGTCCCAGGCTTGCGTGTAGTCGATGGCGGAGGCGCCCAGGCCGACGCGGGCGAACAGCAGGTCACCGTGCACGCACACCAGCCTATGCCGTGCGCGGGGCCTGACGCTGCCAGCCGGAGGGCTCGAGATTTAACGCGACATAGCTTGACGGTAAGACGCGATATTACTTATCGTCAGAGCATCTCGTGGCTGGCCCGAGGAGGCGGACGCCGCATGGACGCGATCGAGATCCTCACCGCGCTCTCCACTCCCGAGGGGAGAGTCAACCCCTACCCGCACTACGCGGCCCTCCATGAGCTCGGCGAGGCGATCCCGCTGGGTACTGACTCGGTCGTCGTCGTCGGATACGACGCCATCAACGCTGTGCTGCGGGACCCCGGCTTCCGCACCAGCGACAGGGACTACTTCGACAAGAACTTCCCAGGCTGGGACCAGAACCCGGTGTTCGTGCAGGGCGTTGACTGGATCCTGAACCTGAACGCCCCGCGGCACGCCAGGATCAGGAGCCTCATCGCGCGGGCCTTCACCGCCCGCCGCATCGCCGCGCTGGAGCCCGCGATCGAGCGGCTCACAGACGGCCTGCTCGACGCCATGGCTGACACCGGTGCCGACGGCTCGGCGGTGGAGTTCATGCACGACTTCGCGTACCTGCTGCCGGTCACCGTGATCTGCGAGCTGATCGGCATCCCGGAAGCAGACCGTGAGGGTTTCCGCCCGGTGGCACGAGACATCGCTGGTGTCTTCGAGATCATCGACCCCGGCACGCTGCCCGCGATCAACGCGGCGGCCGTCGAACTGCTGGCGTACTTCACCGGCCTCGCCGCCAAGCGACGCACGGACCCGCGCGATGACCTGCTGACCGACCTGCTGGCGGTGAGCGACGCCGACGACGGCAGGCTCAGCGACGCCGAGTTGCTGCACAACCTGACGCTGCTGCTGGTGGCCGGGTTCGAGACCACGACCAATCTGCTCGGCAACGGGCTGCAGATCGTGCTGACGAACCCGCCCGCCGGTGACGCGGTTCGAGACGGTTTGGTGCCAGCCGCTGCGTTCGTCGAGGAAGCGCTGCGCTATGACTCGCCCGTGCAGCTGACTAGCCGGGTCGGGTACGAGACGAAACTGGGCGGGGTCGCCGTATCCGACGGCGCCGATGTGACGACGGTCCTCGGTGCGGGCAACCGGGACCCGCGGCACTTCGCCGATCCCGACGTGTTCAACCCGCTGCGCTCCGACGGCGGCCCGCTGAGCTTCGGCGGCGGCGCGCACTTCTGCATCGGCGCCGCGCTGGCCAGGCTCGAGGGGACGGTCGCGTTCGCGCGCCTGCTGAAGCGCTTCCCGGACATCGCGCCGGCGGGTGAGCCGACCCGCCGGGACAGGTTGCTGCTGCGCGGTTTCGAGACCCTCCCGGTCACCGTCGCCTGACGCTGCCGTCGCTAGCCAGCAGCCGGGCCACGCGGGCTCCAGCGCGCCGCTGCGGCAAACTGGGATCGTGCGCTAAGCACGCCGGTGAGCTCGCGCAGGAGGTGCGTGCCGTGATCGACGAGCAGGAACTGCGCAACATGAGCGCGCAGGAACGGCTGAGCCTGATGCGCGTGCTCGCGGCCCTGGACGAGGAGGAACGACCCGTCAGCGGCGCAGCCGAACGCCGTCGTGCGGTCATTCTCGCGGTCGTCATCGTCTGCTGTGTCTGCCTCGCGGCCTGGATCGGCCTGCTCGCCGCCACGCTGCCGCGCTCCTTCCAGACTGGTGCCTGGCGGGGAGCCTGGGTCGGGTTCGACGTCGCCGAGCTCGCCGCGTTCGCCGCGGTTGGCTGGGCGCTCTGGCGGCGAAGGCAGATCCTGATCGTCTGCCTCGTCGTGCTGGCGACGCTGCTGTGCTGCGACGCGTGGTTCGACGTCGTACTGGACGCGCGCACCAGCGGGTTCTGGCTCAGCCTGCTGTCGGCCATCCTGATCGAGTTGCCGCTCGCGGCTCTCGCGATCGTGATCGCCCGGCGGCTGCTGCGTACGACCATCGCGATGATGCGCCGGTACAAGGGCGACATCGGCCCGCTTCCGCCGCTGCGCGACATCCCGCTGGTCGGCGCCTCGGAGGGCAGGCCGCTGCACCACGTGCTCGCGCAGGATGCAGACCAGATCTGCAGCTAGCCAAGGGGAGTGCCGCATTGCGTGACGGCAGGCCGAGGAGCCCTTCAGCTTCGCAGGGTCGCCGGACCGGACAGCGTAATTGCTCCCTGCGCTGCTGTTATCGGCTTGGTGTCAGAGCACGCCCCGCTCGCCGTGCGCTGGTGTACAGCGCGGAAGAAGAGGCTGAAGCTGCCCGAGCCGTGGATGCCTGCGTACTTGCCTGTGCCGCGGGTCAGGGTGTACGTCCCGTGCGAGGTCGCTGTCGATAGGCAGGTGCTGCGGGGGAGCCTGGTCTTAGGGGCTATCCCGGAGATGCGAAGCCAGATGGTGCCCGCACCGAGCTTGACCTTGAGGGGTGCGGTCGCCGAGCCAGTCTCCAGGTTGGTCGTCCCGCCATCGGTGAACAGCCCGGTGGCGATGACGCTCGCCTCCAGTGTCTTGGTTGAGGTGAACCAGAAGCTGAAGTGCTCGGTGCCGTGCCGCGCCTGGGCGCTCGTGCCGGCTGCGGCTGCTGTGATCCCGGCTGCAGTGATCCCGGCGGCGGTGATGGATACCGCAGCTAAGGCGGCGGCTAAGACGCCAATGGGTCTGCGGAGCATGGCTACCCCTCTCGATGTCCGGCCGTCATTGCGGGCCGTGCCTCGGCAGCTTGCCGGCTGCGCCGGTCGCGAAGCAGCGCTTGCAACTTGCGCCGTCGGCGCGCGGCTAGCACCCAGTTGAGGACTTGCAACGCCGTCGTGCTGTAGAGCGCGGCGTCAGTAAGAACGTCGTTCCTCGACTCGTGCCCAACGAACACCAGCCCGATCCCGATCAGGGTCCCGGCTAGCCAACCATTGTCCAGTGTCCTTTCGCCCCTCAATATGGACCCGAGGGCCGCATCTTCCGGTGAACGGGCACTGGTGCCGGTCGGCTTGGCTTCGGCCGCCCGTCCTGGCCAGGGAATAGACCACGTGCCAGAGCCCGGCGCCGACGAATATCCAGCCCAGGGCTGCTAACACGGCATTCATCCAGACAGCGAGATCGCATTGAGGCGATCGGTCCGCCCTCGCGTGATGTGCCCATCATGTATCCGCGCGTACCGTGCCGCAACCGTCGTGCAGCCCCGCGCGGCCTTATCCAGCGCTGATGACCTTGTCGGCGAGCGCGGCGGCGAGAGCTGTGCCGATGTCGGGGGTGCGGAACGCGAAACCCGCCGCTGAGAGCCGCGCAGGAACCGCCCGGCAGCTGGACAGCAACTCGGTGGACAGCTCCCCGAGCGCCACTTTCAGCAGGCCGACGGGAACGCGCAGCACGGCCGGCCTGTGCAGTGTTGTGGCCAGAGCGGCGGTGAACTCGGCGTTCGTGACCGGCGTTGGTGCCGTGAGGTTGACCGGGCCGTCGAGGCCGGGTTGCTCGAGCAGGAACCGGATGGCGCCCACTTGATCGGCCAGCGAGATCCAGCTCAGGTACTGGTCGCCTGGTCCGAACCTGGCGCCGAGGCCGAGCCGGAACAGGGGCAGCAGCCGCGGCAGCATCCCGCCCCGGCTGGACAGCACGATCCCCGTCCGCATGGTCACCACCCGGACTCCCGCGGCACGGGCGGGTTCTGATGCCGCCTCCCAGTCACGGACCAGGTCCGCGAGGAACCCGTGGCCAGCGGGAGCGGACTCGTCGGCCACGTTGCCGCCGGTGTTGCCGTACCAGCCGATGGCCGAAGCGGCCAGCAGCACCGGCGGTGGGGTAGGGACAGCGAGCATGGCTCGCACCAGCGCGGCGGTGCTGCCGATGCGGCTGGCGCGCAACGCCTGCTTGCGGGCGGGCGTCCAGCGCGCGTCTGCGACGGGCGCCCCCGACAGGTGGATGACCGCGTCGGCACCGTCGAGCGTCCCTGGCTCGAGCCCGCCGTCCGCGGTCCCCGGGTCCCAGCGGACCTCGTCGGCCGTCAGCGCCGGGCGCCGGACGAGCCTGATGACATCGGCGCCCGCGTCGCGCAGGCTCGTCGACACCGCGGTGCCGATGAGCCCGGTTGACCCCGTGATGACGACGCGCAACGTTGCTACAGCCCGAGTTCCGCCTCGAACTCGCCTTCCTCTAGCCGCGCCTTGACCGTGGCGAGGAAGCGCGCGGCGTCGGCACCGTCGACGAGCCGGTGGTCGTAAGTGAGCGCCAGGTAGACCATGGACCTGACGGTGATCACCTCGCCGAGGGTCGCGTCCTCCACCACGACCGCGCGCTTGACCACAGTGCCGGTGCCGAGAATGCCGACCTGGGGCTGGTTGATGATCGGCGTGTCGAAGAGCGCGCCGCGACTGCCGGTGTTGGTCAGCGTGAACGTGCCGCCCGCCAGTTCGTCCGGGCTGACCTGGCCGGCCCTCGTCCGGTCCGCCAGGTCGGCGATCTTACGCGCCAGGCCGCCGATGTTCAGGTCGCCCGCATTCCGGATCACCGGCACCATCAGCCCGCGCTCGGTGTCGACGGCGATACCCAGGTGCTCGGCGTCGTGGTAGGTCACCTGGCCGGACGCGGTGTCGATGACGGCGTTCAGCTTCGGGTGCACCTTGAGCGCCTCGACGGTGGCGAGCGCGAAGAACGGCAGGAACGACAGCTTGACGCCCTCTCGCGCCTCGAACGAGGCGCGGGCGCGTTCCCGCAGCCGGGCAATGTCGGTGACGTCCGCCTCGACCACGGTGGTGAGCTGAGCCGATGTCTGCAGTGACTCCACCATGCGCTGGGCTATCACCTGGCGTGCGCGGGACATGCGCTCGGTCGTTCCGCGCAGCCTGGACGGCACGATGGCGGCTCGCCCCGGCGCCTTGGCCTCTCGCTGAAGGGCCCTGGGCGGCGCGAAGTCGGGCGATGGCGCTGGGGGAACGGCGGGTGCCGGCGAGGCAGCCTGGACCGGCGGGGCTGGCACTGGCGGTGCCGCCTGGGCTGGCAGTGGCGGCGGTGCTGCCTGGACCGGCGGGGCCGGTGGTGCTGCCTGGACCGGCGGGGCCGGTGGTGCTGCCTGGACCGACGGTGCGGTTGGGA
>JASIGS010000373.1 GCA_030052355.1 Streptosporangiaceae bacterium
GTCGCCTGGGCGGAGTGGCAGGCGCGCGACCTGCTCGAGGCGAACGGCATCCCGGTCGTGCCCGGCCGGCTCGCGCGCTCAGCGGACGAGGCCGTCGCAGCCGCCCGTGAGCTGCGCACGCCGGTAGCGCTGAAGGTCAGCTCAGCCCGGCTCACGCACAAGTCTGATGTCGGCGGTGTGCTGCTCGGCCTGGATAACGACGCGGCGATCCGCAGCGGTTATGACCGGGTGGTGGCGGTCGCCGACGACGCCGACGGCGTCCTCGTGACCTCGATGCGAACAGATGGCGTCGAGGTGCTCGCTGGCGTGTCAGTGGACCCGGCGTTCGGCCCGGTGCTCGCCGTCGGGGTCGGCGGCATCTGGGTGGAAGTGCTGGCAGACACTCGCCTGCTGGTGCTGCCCGCCGGCGCCGGCGAAGTGCGGGCGATGCTCGCCGAGCTGCGCGGCCTGCCGCTGCTGCAGGGCGCGCGCGGGGGCGTGGCCGCGGACCTGGACGCGCTGGCGAACGTGGTAGCAGACATCGCTGCGCTGGCATGCTCGCTGCCTGGGCTGCTTGCGCTTGAAGTCAATCCGCTGTGGGTTCGTGGCGACCAGATAGAAGCACTCGACGTGCTGGTCGTCACCGAGGAAGGAACGGAGCCGGGCACATGATCCTTGGTGTGAGTGCCGAGCAGGAGGAGCTGCGCGCCTCGGTGCGGCGGTTCCTCGCCGACCGGGCGCCGATCTCGTCGGTGCGCGAGCTGATGGACACGGTCGACGGTGTTGACCCCGCGGTGTGGCGTCAGGCGGGCGAGCAGCTCGGACTGCAGGGCATTGCGATCCCCGAGGAGTACGGCGGGTCCGGGTTCAGCTTCGCCGAGCAGGCGATCGTCCTGGAGGAACTCGGCTCCGCGCTGTACGGCGGGCCGTACCTGGCCAGCGCCGTGCTGGCCGCGAACGCCCTGCTGACCAGCGCCGACGAGGCAGCCAGGAAGGCCTACCTGCCCGGAATCGCGACCGGCGAGACGATCGCGACGCTGGCGTTCACCGAGGAGGACGGGTCCTGGGAACCGGATGCCATCCAGCTCACCGCGACTGACACCGGCGATGGCTGGCGGCTGGACGGGCGCAAGAGCTTCGTGCTCGACGGTCACACCGCGAGCCTCATCCTCGTCGTCGGGCGGACCGAGGCCGGCCTCGCACTGTTCGCCGTCGAAGGTGGTGCCGACGGCCTGACCCGGACGCCGCTGCCGACGCTCGACCAGACCCGCAAGCTCGCGCGGCTGGACTTCGCCGCGGTCCCCGCGACCCTGGTCGGCGCGCCGGGCGACGGCGCTGCCGTGCTCAGCCGGGTGCTCGACCTGGCCGCGATCGCGCAGGCCGCCGAGCAGCTCGGCGGCGCGCAGCGCGCACTGGACATGGCGGTCGAGTACGCCAAGGTCAGGCACCAGTTCGGGCGGCCGATCGGCAGCTTCCAGGCGATCAAGCACCGGTGTGCCGACCTGCTGCTCGAGGTCGAGTCGCTGCGCTCCGCCGTCCAGTACGCGGCCGCCGCGGTCGCCGAGGACTCGGCCGAGGTGCCCACGGTGGCGTCGCTGGTCAAGGCGTACGCGTCGGACGTCTACTTCCACGTCGCCGCCGAGAACATCCAGATCCACGGCGGCATCGGCTTCACCTGGGAGCACGACGCACACCTGTACTTCAAGCGGGCCAAGGCCAGCGAGCTGTTCCTGGGCGACGCCAGCTACCACCGCGAGCGGCTGGCCACCCGCATCGGCCTGTAGCAGCTACCGGCAGGCGGCCGGCAGCGGATAGCTCGTCACCGTCCGGCCGGGACTGCTGCTGAGCGTCTTGCTGGTCACGACGTAGACCGTCCGGCCGGCGGCTGCAGCGAAGGTCACGTAGCCCTTGACGGGCATGGTGACTACCGGGCCATCCGAGCTTGCCGAGAAGCAGGCGAGCGAGTCCCTCGCGGTGTTCCTGGTCACCCAGACGGTGTCGCCGTGTGACGAGACGCCAATGATGTGGTTCAGCACCGGGTTGGTCTTGGCAAAGCTTGGCGTTGTCGGCTTCAGCTCGGCGTTGAGCCGGATGAGTGAGCCGTCCAGGAAGGAACCAGCCATGGACCAAAGCGAGCCATCCGCGACGGCTGCCGGATAAGGCAGACTCCAGGTGTTACGTCGGATGCCCGGATGGCCGGCGATCACGAAGTAGTACTGGTTCAGGTTGCTGTTGTTGGTCAGTTCCACAACGACCTGGCCATCGAGACGCACCGCCACACCGGTGGCCTCAGTCTGCGCACCTGCGCCGAGGCTGGTGGCCGGCTCTAGGTACTGGCTCGCGTGCCCGGCCTCGCCTGGCGCGGGCATCCGGAGTCTGAGCAGGCCGCGCGGGACGGGGACCAGCGCAACGGTGCGGCTGATCGGCAGCAGGAACGTGGACTGAACCCACGGGCTGACCGAATGCGACCGCAGGTCAGCGCTGAACAGCCAGACCTTGACTGGCCCGAAGTTTGTGTACGGCCCCACGACCACCCAGACCGAGCCGCCCGGGCCTACGGTTGGTACTTCCACGTCGTTCGCGGGGAACGTGAACTGCCCGACGAGCCTGCCAGTCAGCCTGTTGTAAGCGGACAGCACGGCTGGCCCGTTGCTTCCCAGCTCTCTCGTGACATAGAGGTACTTGCTGCTCGCCACGAGAGCAAGGGGCGTGTAACCGCGCGGCAGGGTGATCAGAACCCGGGACCCACGGCCGCTGTCGGCAACCACCGCCGGCCCCCGCGACTGAGCATGTACGGCGGCGTACGCGCCGCCGGCGGCGACCAGCGCGCAGGCGGTGGCGGCGGCAAACCCTGCCAGCACCCGCTGGCGGTGCCGCCGCGACCCGCGGCGCACGCGCTGGGCCAGGCCAGGCCGCGGCTGCACGAAGTCGCTAGCCGCGTCGAACGCGGCCCTGAGCTCGTTCTCAATCTGGCTGCTCATGTCCTGCTCCGTCCGGCGCTCACGCCGTGGTCCTGTCGTTCCCGACGAGTTCACGCAGCCGTGCCATCGCCCTGGCGTGCTGCGACTTCACCGTGCCGATCGAGCAGCCGAGCTCGCGGGCTGTCTCGGCCTCGGTCAGGTCGTCGAAGTAGCGGAGCACCAGCACCGCCCGCTGACCGGCCGGAAGCTCGCGCACGCAGGCGAGCAGCGCGGTCCGGCCGGCCACCCCTTCGACCGACGGGTCCAGCTGGCCAGGCAGCGACTCGGTGTCTAACGGAGCGCTGGCCATCCGCCGCTTGCGTCCCGCGTCCACCGCGGCCGTGACCAGCATCTTGCGCACGTAGGCCTCGGGGATGTCGGTGCGGCGGATCGACGGCCATCGCCGGTAGGCCTTCTCGAGCGTGGTCTGCAGTAAGTCCTCCGCCTCGGTGACGTCACCCGTGATCAGGTACGCGCTGCGCAGCAGCCGTCGCGATGACGCATCGACGAACGCGGTGAAGTCGTCCTCGTCCGAGGGGCGCATGCCAGGCCTCCGTCTGTGTTCCTGACAGCGCAGACGTAATCTGTCGGCCGGAAGGTTGTCAATGCGCGCCAGATATCAGCCGCGTCGCCGGGGGTAGCGCGGGGCGTGCGCGCGGTACTCGCCGGTGATCTTCGCTTGCCGCAGCGCAGCGAGAAACTCGGCCGGGCCGTCGAAATCGGGCACCTCCGCGTAGGCGGCACCGATGCCCTCGGGGTCGTGCGCGTCCGACCCGGCCGCGCCCGGCAGCCCGAACCGGGCCGCCAGGTCGGCGGCCCGGTCGTTCATCGACTGGTCGGCGATCTTGGCGTTGAACACCTCGACGACGTCGGCGAGGCCCGCCGCGCACAATTCCTCGGCGACCCACCGCAGGCTGGGGCGGCCGGTGTCGAACGGGTGCGGCAGGTAGACCAGGCCGCCCTGGGCGCGGATGAGCCCGACGGCTTCCCTTGTGGGCAGCACGTAGGGAACTCGCTCCGTCAGGAACAGCCCGATCACGTCGCCCTCGCGGGTCCTGATCTCCTCGCCGACGATGACCCGGGCGCCGATACCGCGCTCGGCCGCCGCGACGGCGGCGGCCGTCACGTTGTGGTCGGTGATGCACACGACGTCTATCGCCGCCCGCGCGACGTGCTCGGCCAGCTGGTCGATGGTCGTAACCGCGTCCCCCGACGCCGCCGTGTGCAGATGGCAGTCGAGCTTTAGCGCGGCGTTCCCTCCGTAAGAAGTTCCTGCGAGTACGTTATGCGGCCGGTCAGGCTCGCCGGATCGCCGCTGCAGAGCACCAGGGCCGCCTCCGCCATGACCGAGGCGGGCTCGGAGTTGGGGTCATCGTCGCTGGTCAGGTGGTGGAAGATCGTGCCGGGGGTCGGCACCACCTTGGTCGGGGACAGCGCGTTCACCGCGATGTTGTCCCGGTACAGCTCGGCGGCGAGGCCGGTGGAGAACCGCTCGAGCGCGGCCTTGCACATGCCGTAGACGGTCGCGCCCCGCTCCGCGAACCGGCCCGGCGGGATGGACGGATGCCGCGCCGCCACGGACGAGATGTTGAGTATCCAGCCGGCGCCGCGTTCTCGCATGCCGTCCAGCACCAGCGTGGCGAGGTGGAACGGCGCCTCTACCTGGACCGCGAACATCAGCGCGTAGCGCTTGGGGCTGAAGTCCTCGACCGGCGTGAAGTAGCTGACCGCCGCGTTGTTGACCAGGATGTCGGGGCTGCCGAGCTCGATCACCGTCTGCTGGACGAGCCGTTCCCGATCCTCGGACCTCGCCAGGTTGGCGGGGATCGCGACCGCCGTCCCGCCAGCCTCGCGGATGTGGGCGACGGTCTCTCCGATCGTGCCCGCCAGCGGCGAGCTGCCCGGCTGAGTCGTCCTCGCCGCGACCGCTACCGCGGCTCCCTCAGCGGCGAACCGCCTGGCAATTTCCGCGCCGATGCCGCGGCTGGCTCCCGTGACGATAGCGACCCGACCGTCCAGCACACCCATCCGTAACCTCCGCCGTGTGACCACTGCAGCGTGTTCTACTTGGCCAATTGGAGTCAGCCGGCCCTCATCGTGTCAATGCCACCCGGAGGTACT
>JASIGS010000374.1 GCA_030052355.1 Streptosporangiaceae bacterium
AGGAAGCCGCCAACGCCCGCGACGTAATCGTCCAGGCTTCCGGTCAGCGTCCAGGCCACGACCTTATGCTCCCGCTCCACCCTTGCTGAGCACACCACATTTTTCGCAGCTGCCGGCGAACCGTTCCGGACCGGGGCACTCCGTTGGTAACGTCCCGGTCAACGGCCGGTCATCCGGCGCGCTGAAACCAGGGAGGATCGGGTGCGGGGCTTCAGAACGTTCTTGTTGCAGGGGAATCTCATCACCCTTGCCGTGGCCGTGGTCATCGGCGTCGCGTTCAATGCGGTGATCCAGGCCCTGATCGCGGACATCATCACGCCGCTCATCGCGGCGATCGGGGGCAAGCCGAACTTCGCCTCGCTGTCCTTCACCGTCAACAAGAGCCACTTCCTCTACGGCAGCTTCATCAACGCCGTGCTGTCGTTCGTGATCATTGCCGCGGTGATCTACTACATCGTGGTCGGCCCGGCGGCCAGGATCACCGCGCTCGCGACCCGCAACAAGGAGGCGACCGAGCGGGACTGCCCCGAGTGCCTGCAGAGCATCCCGGTCAAGGCCACGCGCTGCATGTACTGCACCGCGGAGGTGCCGCCGGTCAGCCAGCCGACGGCGGTGGCCTAGCTGCTGGCTGGGGCCGGCGGGCGGCTCAGCCCGGCGACCACACGTACGGGGTGGTGATGGCGAGGCAGGCGAAGCCGAGCCGTTCCAGGATCGGCCGGCTCTCCGGCGAGGCGTCCACCTGCAGGTACCGGTACCCGCGCGCCGCCGCGAGCCTGGCCCGGTACCCGACCGTGGCCCGGTAGATCCCGCGCCCGCGCCACTGCGGCAGCGTGCCGCCGCCCCAGAGCCCGGCAAAGTCGGTGGCGCCGAAGGAAACCCTGGCCGAGCAGACCGGGATGTCGCCGGCCATCGCCAGCACCAGCACCACGAGCTCGGGCGAGCTCCGCAGCTGCCCCATCAGCGAGCGGTGCAGGCGCGGGTCGGGGCCGAACACCCGGTCGTGCACCTCGATCATCAGCTCGACGCCGGCCTCGTCGGTGACCTGAACCAGCCGGACCCCATCCGGCAGCACAACCTCGGTGCCGTCGTGCCCGGCGATCTGCCCGGCATCCGCCACCATGAGCGCCTCGGCGTCCTCGGCGGCGAACCCGGCGGAGGCCAGCCGCTCGCCCAGGTCGGGCGGCCGGTCGTAGCTGTACAGCTTCCACTCGAACTGCTCGCCGCGGTCGGCGAAGTACCCGACCTGCTCCGCGATGACCTCGTCGGCGGTGCCGGCCTCCAGGTCCGACCAGGTGACGCCGGACCAGCCCTCGCCGTTGGCCGCGGACCAGCGGACGACCGGCCCGGCCCGCTCGCCGATCGCGCCGGAGCCGTCCGGATGCAGGCCGCGCCGCACCTGTGCGTCGAACTCGGACAGGACGGTGGCCGGGTCGAGACTCACCACTGCAGGCGATCACGCCGGACGGGGCCGGCGCAACTCACTTTGCGTCGGCGTAGCAGCCGACCACGGCGGTCGTCATCGGGAACCGCACCTGCGTCACGCCGAACACGGCCCGCCCGGCCTCGGCGGCGGACTCGTCAATGGCCGCGACCACCGCCGGCGCCATGGCCTCGGGGCAGTGCACCAGGACCTCGTCGTGCTGGAAGAAGACCAGGTGCGGGGCCTGCGGATCCCACCGGCCGACCGGGGCCTCGCCCAGCCCCGCGAGCCTGCGGCGCAGCGCGGCGAGCAGCACCAGCGCCCAGTCCGCCGCGCTCGCCTGGACCACGAAGTTGCGGGTGAACCGGCCCCGAGCCCGGGACGCGCGGCCCGCCCCGGGGTCCCGCTCGGCCTCGTCGTCCCCGGATTCCTCGGTGACCGCGCGCCACGCGGCCGACGGCGGCGGGCACGTCCGGCCGAGCACCGACCTGACCACGCGGCCCTGCTCGCCTGCCCGCGCCGCCTCCTCGACAAACGCCGATGCTGCCGGGAAGCGCCGTCTGAGCAGGGCAAGGGACTGCCCGCCTGCGCCACCGGTGCCGCCGTACATGGCCGACAGCAACGCCACCTTCGCACCACGGCGGTCTCCGCCGAGCGCGGCAGCCACCGCAGCGTAGATGTCGCCGCCCGCGGCAGCCAGCGCGAACGCGCGGTCGCCCGCCAGCGCGGCGAGCACCCGCGGCTCGAGTTGCGCGGCGTCCGCCACGACCAGCGTCCAGCCGGGATCCGCCACGACGGCCTGGCGCAGCAGCCGCGGTATCTGCAAAGCGCCGCCGCCACGCGATGCCCAGCGACCAGAAACCACGCCGCCGACGACGTACTCGGGCCGGAACCTGCCGTCCTTCACCCAGGCGTCCAGCCAGCTCCAGCCGTTGGCAGAGTGCAGCCTGGCCAGCTCCTTGTACCGGACGAGTAGCGGGATCACCGGGTGGTCGACCTGGCGCAGCACCGAGGTCCTGGTCGAGGGCACCCGGACACCCGCCGCGGACAGCGCGCGCAGCAGCTGTGCCGGGGAGTCCGGGTTCACCGGCCGGACCGCGCCGAGAGCCGCCGTGATCTCCGCCGCCAGCTCGCTGAGCCGGGACGGCTGGCCGCCCGACACCGGCGGCCTCGGGCCAAGCAGTTCGGTCAGCAGCTGCGAGTGCACGCCCGCGCGCCACGGCAAGCCTGCCGCTGTCATCTCCGCGGCGACGAGCCCGCCGGCCGACTCGGCGCTGGCGAGCAGCGCGAACCTGGCCGGATGATCGTCGGCAGCCAGCCGTGCCAGCTGACTCGCGTGCACCGCGATCAGGTCCGCCAGCAGTGCGTCTGGGGCCGCTGCAGGTTCCGTTCCGGCGAACGGCAGCTGCTGCGGGCCCGAGGCCGGCTCCGTAGCGGCCTCCGCATCGGCCAGCCGTGTCACGCCAGCGGCGACCGCTGCCGGGGCAGTGGCGGGTCCGTCGCGCCCCGACAGCAGCGCCTCGATCAGTCCGACGTCGTGACAGCGCGCGACCCGGACGCCTGCTTGCAGCAGACCCGGATAGAGCCGGGCAGCCGACGGCCAGATCCAGCGCACGTCGCCCGCGAGCTCCCGCTCGGCAACCGCGGCTGCCAGGTCGGCCACCACCAGGGGCGGCTGCCCAGCAACCCCGTCCTCCCCGAGCGGGCAGAGCACCCCCGACTTGCCTGGGCCAGGTACCAGCGCTACCCGCACACTCCAGATTGTGCGCTAGATGTCTGTCAGTGGGGTGTCCTCGCCGACCCCCTGCGGCTCGCCGTTGCGAGCAGAGGCTCGGCCGGCCGGGACTGGGTGCGCCGGCTCGTCCGCCGCCGGAACCTTCGCCCTGGCTGCCGCGGGCTGGCGAGTCCGCACCCGCTTGGCGACCTGCGACACGCTCGCGCGTGTGCTTGTCTTGCGCCGCGGCGCCCTGGGATTGTCCTGCGCGTTCCGGTCCTGGCCGTTGCCGGTCGTGTCGTTCTCGCTCGTGCCTTTCCCAGCGGTGGTCTTCGCCGCCGCGCCTTTCGCTGCCGTGCCCCTGTCGCCCGTGCCCTTGCCGCGTGACGCGGTCCTGGCTGTCCCGGTTGCCGGCCTTCTCACCGCCCTGTGGTCTGCAGGCACCGGTGCCGCGGCGTACTGCGAGGGGTAAGAAGGGCTGGCGGAAAACGACGGGTCGGCCGAGAACGGCACGTCGTCGGGGAACGGCGGGTCGGCCGGGAACGGCGGCAGGTCGGTCAGCTCTGGTGAGCCCTCGTCGACGGCCTCCGCCCCGTGCTGGACCGCCACCTCGTGGGCGTCCTCCCGGCCCGGCCCCTGGCGGCTTTCCGACTCCGGCTGCTGGGCCTGGGCCGGCACGTTCAGGTGCCGTCCGGAGACCTCGGCGTGCACGGGCCCGACGCAGTCGTGCCCGTCGAGAATCGCAGCTAAGTTCTCGGCCTCCTCGGCCGCTATTCCGAACACCACGCGCGGCTGGCCCCAGGGTTCCTCGAGCGAGTAGCCGACGTAGCTTGACACGGGCGGCAGCGGATCAGCCCCGAAGCCGTGCATGACGCGCCAGCGCTCCCACGCCCGCTCAAGTGCAGACGCCGCTCGCTGTGCGCGCAGGACAAGATCCGGATCACGCATAGTGCGTCCCTCCCTCGGTACGCCTCGCCTCCGCAAGTGCCCGGGCTAACGGCGGCAAGTACCCCCCAGTATTGCGGCCGGTACATCCCGGCAACGGAGATTACATGAAGTTGTTATTGGACTACGGACAGTAATCGACGCAGATCGGACGGGGCCCCCGCTGGTAAGCGAGAAAATGGCCGATACGGGCTTTACCCGGTCACCGCCTCGCGGCGGCAAACCCGCGGCCCTCTTGGCTTACGCCAGGAGGCCGGATCGACCCCGGTTCCCGTGAAAGTGCCGACTGTCGCGCCGAGCTTCAAACGCCCCCCTGCGCGACGAGCTGGCCACCGGGGCCGACCCCCCCAATCTGCTTGGTTGCAGGCCGCCTGGCTGGGAGCGCAGCATCACGCGCCAGCCCGCCCGGCGCAGCGCGCCGTGCCGCGGCCCTGCCTCATTCTGAGCGCTGCTGTGGGATGCCCGCCAGGAGGGCGCGAACCTCTGTCTCCCGGTAACGGCGGTGGCCGCCGAGCGTCCGGATAGACGTGAGCTTCCCTGCCTTCGCCCACCTGGTAACTGTCTTCGGGTCGACCCTGAACATCGTGGCAACTTCCGCCGGCGTAAGCAGCGGCTCAGCCTCTGGCGTTCGTGCTGACATGTGACGGCCTCTCCTCCTGGACCGATTGTGCGATCCTTGCAACTTTCTACTGTTCGTGGCCCCCTTTCTGGGAGCCTGCCTCGGATGTCCTATATAGTCCGCTCAGACCATATTGCCATCACCAGCGGTGACAAGTCGACAACCAGGAGCAAAGTTCTTTTGGGAGTCGCTGAATGGCTCCTGTCGTAGCTCGTCACGGTGCGTGATTCTATCGACACGCAGCGTCGCAACGGGCGGTTTCGGAAAAGTCATCCGCGCCTCTCATCAGCTACTTAACTCGATTGCCGCCATGTCCTTACACACATCCCGGTTGCCGACCTCCTCCAGCTCGGCAGCCAGGGCCCTAAGGTCTGGCAGCAGCGCAGCAGCGCCGCTTGGCTCCCTCCCCTCCCGGCTGCCCGGCCCAAGCCGCTGGGCATCCGCCGTCCCACCAGACAGACCGCCGATGTCAGGCAATAATCCCCCGTAGTGCTGCGAGGTAATCTGAATCTGGTTCGGTCGTTTTGACCGCGGCCTGTGCACTGTTTGCGTCCCCACTGCTGTGGCCCCCCACGGCTTGGTCGCGACAAAGCACCTCGCAAGGTTGAAGCACCTAGAAGTCCGGCACTTGTCGCACATTAGGCAGCAAGACCAATCGTGACATGCCGTACCCCGCGGCGCAAAGTGTTACGGCCTAGTAGCCGGCAGAACGGCCGCAACCGCCGCTGCGGGCCGGCGATAGTCTGGTGGCCAGCGTCAACGGGGACGCCAGAGCACCACCAGGAGCCCACCGCAGTGACCACTGTCTTCGGGAACAGTCATGCTGGCGGCCAAGCAGGCCACGAACAGGTCGTGTTCTGCCAGGATCCGCAGTCCGGCCTGCGCGCCATCGTCGCCATATACTCCACGGCCCTCGGGCCCGCGCTCGGCGGGACCCGTTTCTATCCGTATCCGGACGAGGGCGCGGCGCTCGCCGACGTGCTCAACCTGTCCAAGGCGATGGCTTACAAGAACGCGCTCGCCGGGCTCGACCTGGGCGGCGGCAAGGCCGTGATCATCGGTGATCCGGACCGGATCAAGTCCGAGGCGCTGCTGCGGGCTTACGGCCGCTTCGTCGAGTCGCTGAACGGCCGGTACATCACCGCCTGTGATATCGGCACCTACAGCGAGGACATGGACGTCGTCGCCAGGGAGTCGTCGCACGTCACGGGCCGGACCGTCCCGAACGGCGGCGCAGGCGACTCGTCGGTGCTGACGGCGTTCGGGGTCTTCCAGGGCATGCGAGCGGCCGCCGAGCACCTCTGGGGCAGCACCAGCCTGGCGGGCAGGACAGTCGGCATCGAAGGCGTCGGCAAGGTCGGCCACCGGCTCGCCGGCCAGCTGATCGGCGAGGGTGCACGGGTGGTCGCATTTGACACCAGCCGAACCGCCGGCGAGCGGCTGCGCGCCCAGCACCCGGAGGCGACCGTGGTGGCAAGTCGCGGCGAGCTGCTTGCCGACAAGCTGGACATCTACTCGCCGTGCGCCATGGGTGGCGCTGTCGACGACGAGACCGTCGACGTTCTGACCGCCAGGATCATCTGCGGCGGGGCGAACAACCAGCTGGCGCACGCTGGCATCGAGAAGGTGCTGGCGGACCGTGGGATCATCTACGCGCCGGACTACTTGGTGAACGCGGGTGGCGTGATCCAAGTCGCTGACGAGCTTGCCGGGTTCAGCTTCGAGCGCGCCAGGGCGAGGGCCGAGCAGATCTTCGCCACCACCCGCCGGATTCTTGCCACAGCGGATGAGGAGGGCGTCCCCCCAGCGGTCGCCGCGGACCGCCTGGCGGAGCGTAGGATCTCCGAGATTGGTAGGCTTCGCGGCATTTACCTCGGCCGGTGATCGCCGTCCACGCAGCGGTCCTCGGGCCGCTACCACGGAATCACCTGAGGCGTCTGCGGCGCAAAGCAGGTACGGTTGTATCTGCAAGGCATGGGTGAACGCGTCGCGCCTCCGGTAGCCGGTCGGCGGCGGGTTAGTCTTGTCTGCACGAAACCCGCGAGCACTGGCGTGGAACAGGCAAAAAGCAGTGCGGTGACCAGGGACCCTCCGGGGTCCGTACGTTAGAGGGGGTCGAGCCAATGGGGCGCGGCCGAGCCAAGGCCAAGCAGGTCAAGGTGGCACGTCAGCTGAAGTATGGCGGCGGCGGGACAGACCTTGACAGGCTTAGGGCTGAGCTGGGCGTCGACTCGGACCAGCAGCACGCCGACGGGGACTCCGACTACACGGACCTCGCCGACCGCTACTCCGTAGACGACGACTCGCTGGATGAGGAAGACGAGGAGGAGGACTGGGGCGAGGACGCCGACCTCGGTGGCTACGACGCCGAGGACCTGCTCCCGCAGTCCAGCTCCCAGGGCCGGAAGTGACCACAGCCAGCTAAGCGCACGCCAGTCGGCCAGGTTCCCTGCCGCAGGTCAGGCAGGGTGCTGGCCGACGAGTCGGACGCGGCCCGACCCCGCGGACGTCTCACCGGCGACCCACGCGGGCACGTCGCGCTCGGCCAGCAACGCCAATGCCCTGTCGGCATCGGACGCCGCCACCAGGGCCACCATTCCGACGCCCATGTTGAAGACCTGCTCCATCTCGGCAGCCGGGACATCGCCGTCGGCGGCGAGCAGGCCGAAGACCGCGGCGGGCCGCCAGGTGCTGCGGTCTAGCACGGCATCGACGCCCGGGGGCAGCACCCTGGCGAGGTTGGCGGCCAGCCCACCGCCGGTCACGTGTGCGAACGCCGCCACCTGGCACTCGTCGGCCAGGGCCAGGCAGTCACGCGCGTAGATCCGGGTCGGGGCGAGCAGCTCGTCGCCGAGCGTGCGGTCGAGCCCGGCGGGGCGCTCGGCCAGGCTCAGGCCGGAGTCCGGAGCGTCCAGGATGGCCCGCACGAGCGAATACCCGTTGGCGTGCAGCCCCGAGGAGGCCAGCGCGATGACAACGTCGCCTGGCTGCACCCGCGCAGGGCCGAGAAGCCGGTCGGCCTCCACGACACCAGTGGCCGCGCCGGCCAGGTCGAAGTCGTCAGGTGCGAGCTGACCAGGGTGCTCGGCGGTCTCCCCGCCAACCAGCGCGCAGCCGGCCTGGAGGCAGCCGGCCGCGATCCCCGAGACGATCGCGGCGACCCGCTCCGGCAGCACCCGGCCGCACACCACGTAATCGGTCATGAACAGCGGCTCTGCGCCGCACGCGACCAGGTCGTCTACCACCATTCCGACCAGGTCGAGGCCTATGGTGTCGTATCGCCCGAGCCGCTGGGCCAGCACGACCTTGGTGCCCACGCCGTCGGTCGAGGTCGCGAGCAGCGGTCGCCGCATGCCGCTGAGCTTGGTCGCGTCGAACAGCCCGGCGAACCCGCCTATCCCGCCGATCACCTCGGGCCCGGCAGTCCGCGCCACCGATGCCTTCATCAGCTCGACGGCCCGTTCGCCGGCCGCTATGTCTACGCCGGCTCCGGCGTAGCTCGCGCCAGGCCCCTTGCGGGTCACGTGACCGCCTCGGCCGGGGCGCCGGCCGGCTCCAGCAGGTGCTTGCCCTTCTCGTCGTCTGCCACGAAGACCGGGTAGTCGCCGTCAAAACAGGCATGGCAAAGCCGGTCGGCGGGCAGCGTGGTAGCCGCCACGAGGCCCGCCAGCGACACAAAGCCCAGCGAGTCCGCGCCGATCGAGGCCCTGATCTCCTCGATCTCCATGTTGCCGGCCGCGAGCTCGGCCCGGCTGGCGAAATCGATGCCGAAGAAGCATGGCCACGCGACGGGCGGGCTAGAGATACGCACGTGCACCTGTGCGGCGCCCGCCTCGCGCAGCATCGCCACGATGGCCCGCTGGGTGGTGCCGCGCACGATCGAGTCGTCGACCACAACCAGCCGCTTGCCGGCGATCACGTCACGCAGCGGGTTGTACTTGAGCCGGACGCCGCGCTGCCTGATCGTCTGACTCGGCTGGATGAAGGTACGCCCGACGTAGGAGTTCTTCAC
>JASIGS010000375.1 GCA_030052355.1 Streptosporangiaceae bacterium
CGGGTCACAAGCGATCTTTGCGCTGCGGCTGACCTGCTGCGCGATCCAATTGGCGGCGTGTTGCTCGCTCTTCTGTTCCGCTCGCTGCTGGGGACTGAGCCCGCGCGGCCGCGACGGCGGCCCCGACCGGGAGAGCAGCGCGAATGTCGCCGCGGCGGCGAGCACGACGATCGCCGCCCCGACAAGGGGCAGCGTGAAAGATCGCCTGCGGTGCGGCGGCCGCAAGTTCTGCTGCCGTCGCGTGCGACGGCGCGGACCGCTCGTCCCGGCCTCCGGCCTCGCCGGGGTGGGCACCGTGCGTGTGGGTGGCGCCAGGCGCTTAGCTGGCGGCATGCGCTTGGGTGGCGCAGTGTCCTCGGCTGGTGCGGAACGCTCGGGCGTCTCAATACGCCTGGGCGGCGCGATGCGTTCGGGCGGCGCGATGCGCTCGGGCGGCGCCATGCGCTGTTGTGGTGCAGTCCGGTCGCGCAGCGCCGCAGGCGCCGGGTTGGCGAGGGCTTGCGGGACGCCCGGCTCGGGCTTGATGCCGGCGCCTTCCGGCATCGTGTGCGACTCGGGCGGTGCCGGAGGGGTGGCCAGTGTCATGCGCGCGAGCGGCGTCGTCGTCTCCGTCGTCGTCGCCGGCGCCGTCTGGGTCAGCGTTGCCGGCTCGGTCGGTGCGGTCCAGCTGGCTGGCGCGATCCGCTTGGGCAGGTCCGGTGCGGCGGGCGCTACGGCCGGCCGCATCGGCGCCGGGCGGGTGTCAGCGGCCGATGGAGCAACCGCAGCCGCTGGCAGGGCTGGCTCGGCGGCACGCCGCAACGGGAGGCCCGCGGCAGTCGACGCGGCAGCTGCTCGTTCCGGCGCCCGTTGCTCCGTGGCCCTGGCCGGGGCATCAGGCGCTGGCTGCGTCGCTGGCTCGACGGGTTCACCGCGGTTGCGCCTGTGGAAAGTGCGGTCTGGTCTGGCGGGGGCGGCAGCCTTCCTTCGCTTCGCTCGTGTTTTGTCAGCCCTGTCCGAGTCGAGCTCCGCGTTCCGTGCGGCAGCCATCGGATCTGCGCCATTCGCGTGCCCGGATCCCGTGGCGCGCTGTCCCGGCTCCGGCTCCGGATCGTCTTCCTGCTCCTGGGCTGCCATCTGCGCCTTGGCGGCGTCGACTGCTGCCTGCATCTGGCGCAGCACGGCGTCCGTGAGTACCGGACGTGCCGAAGGAGTCGGGGCCGCCCTCGTCGCACCGGGGACGCGCCGCCCAAGCGGCAATGGCTCATTTTCCATACGGCAGTGACCCCCCTGCGCGCGGGTTACGCAAAGGAAAACAGTTCTCCCCAGAGACAAGACCACCACAAGATCAACATGTATTCAAGGTGAAACGATACGGTGTCAAGGAAATATCAGGCGAAAATGCGCCACATACTAACTAATTCTCCGTGCTAGCTGCCCCCGATCTCGGGAAATTCACGGAATACCTGACCTGAGAGGAGGCGGACAAGTACCTTCTGGTGGGTAGTGCGCCTTTCGCTGGGTGTCGCTGCGCCAACTAGTGCCGCAGAAGATTACGTGGCCGCGAGGGGGAGGAAGGGTCGCCCTCGCTTGCCTGGATTGCGCAAGGGGGGGCCCTTGGACAATGGCGTAGCGGGCTCGCAGCACGCTGACCCGCTGACTTTGGCCACCGCACCGGCGGTGGTGATCCCCGCTCCTCGTCGGCAGTTGCGAGCAAATCGCCTGCGCCTTCCCCGCGGTTTGCCGCTGGTAGCGGTCCTCATCGTGCAGGCGATCCTGACCCTGAGGCTGGTGAACGCGGACACCGCGTTCCAGGACGAGGCCACCTACATCTGGGCCGGCCACCTCGAGTGGGCCCGTCTGCTGCACGGCACGCCAATACCAGCTTTCCCGTCCTACTTCTCGGGCGCTCCGTTCGTATATCCGCCCTTGGCGGCCATCGCCGACAGCATCGGCGGGCTGGCCGCGGCACGCATCTTGTCGATGGTATTCATGCTCGCCGCGACTGTCCTGCTATGGGACGTTACCAGCCGGTTGTTCGGGCGGCAGGCTGCTTTCTTCGCGGCAGCTCTATTCGCGGTCCTCGGGCCCACGCTGCATCTCGGCGCATTCGCTACCTACGATGCGATGTCGGTATTCCTTGTCGCGCTGGCGGGCTGGCTGGTCGTGCGCGCAGGAGACCGCCCGGCCGCCACCGGCTGGATGGTTTCCGCCGGGATAGTGCTGGCTATCGCCAACCTGACGGCATACTCATCTGCTCTGTTCGATCTCATCGTCATCTTGCTGGCCCTGCTCCTCGCGCTGCCCCTGCACGGTGCCAAGGGTGCCGCAACTCGCTGCCTTACCGTCCTCGTGGTGGCGGGTGTCATCCTCGGCGCTGCACTGCTCATCGGCGGTAGCGCCTACGTCCACGGAGTCGAGACAACGACTCTGGATCGGACTCCAGGCGGGGCGTCGATACTGACCGTGCTCGGCGACGCGTGGTCGTGGACCGGGATCGTGGTCGTTCTCGCGTTGTGCGGCGTGGCCGTCAGCTGGACCCGCGGTCAGGGTTACGCCCGCACTTGGCTGCTGGCCATCATGGCCGGAGCAGCTCTGCTCGGGCCGCTGGAGCAAGCCCGCCTGCACACCGCTGACTCGCTGAACAAGCACCTCGGGCTGGGTGCCTGGTTCGCCGCCATTGCGGCAGGCTACGCGGTGGACCAGCTAATCTCCACGGCGCCAGCGGGCAGGCCGCGGGCCACGACGTGCGTGGCCTGGGTGGTTGCCCTAGCTTTCCCCGTGTCACTCGGAGCCAGCCAGTCTTATCAGTTCTCTACCAGCTGGCCGAAGGCCTCGGACTTCGTCGCCATCCTCAGACCACTGGTGGATCACAAGCCAGGGCGGTACCTGGTCGAGGACCCGCAGGTCGCCGAGTATTACCTGCACGCCGAGAGTCACTGGACGGAGTGGTCGAGCACCAGGAACATCGTGCTGCCGTCGGGCCTGTCCACGGGTGGTCCGAGCAACGCCGCGGGAGTCGTCGGCTCGGGCAACGCTGGGACCTATGGCACCAAGATCGCCGCGGGGTACTTCACGCTGATCGCGCTCAACTTCTCGGACACAACGTCGCTGGACCGGAAGATCGCCGCTGACCTCAAGAAGAACCATCACTACCGGATCATTCAGGTCGTCCCGTACGGCCCGGCACCCGGCACATACGTGATCTGGCAGTACGGCCCGAGCCCGTGACTTATATCCCCGCTAATCGCTGGAGTCGAGGGTGAGTGCGCTCGCCACCCCGGAAAGGCAGGACAAGCAGTCCCGTCTTGTGGTTCCGCTGCCGCCAGACGACAAGGAGAAGCACTCCTACGTTGAGCGCAACCTGGGCTACCTGACCACCCTGCTTTTCGTCGGCTCGACCTGCCTTGTCATCAGCCAGGTAAGGTTCGAGCTGCACGATCCGGTGCTCTGGCCGTTCATGGCGTTCACCGCGATCTACGTCGTGTACCAGGCGATCAGTCTTCCGGTGAATTTCACGGGCCCCGGCTTCGACCTTGGCGCTCACGAGACATTTATCCGGGCTTGGCTGCCAGGCAGCTATCCGACCATTGACATTTTCCTGCCGATCTGCGGCGAGCCCATCGAGGTGCTGAAGAACACCTGGACGGCCGTGTCCGCGCTTGTCGCCGCGTACCCCGGCCTAGCTCTGCCCTACGTGCTGGACGACGGCGGGTCTGACGAGGCGCAG
>JASIGS010000376.1 GCA_030052355.1 Streptosporangiaceae bacterium
TCCGGTAAGCCCGAGCGGACTGCCGACGGCGACCACGAGCTGGCCGACCACCAGGTCATCAGCCTCGCCGAGCTCGGCGGGGTTCGGCGTCGCGCCGTCCGCCCGCACCACGGCCAGGTCCGAGAGCGGGTCGGACCCGACCACCCGGAACGCCTCACTGGTGCCGTCGGAGAACAGCGCGGTGCCGTGATCGGCGCTCCCGACCACGTGCGCGTTGGTGAGCAGGAACCCGTCGGGCGTGTAGATGACCGCCGAGCCGAGCCCTTCACCGCGGTATCTGCCGCCGGAATGCGGAACGCGCAGGCTGGCCACGCGCGGCGTCAGTTCGGCCGCCACGCCCGCCACGATCTGTGAGTACGCGTCCAGCGGTTGCGAAGTCATGTCGAGCTCCTCAGCGGGATTACAACATTACAACGCAGCGACCGATGCGCAAGTGCCCGTCGCGCGAGGGAGCTGTGACCGACGTATTGACGCTGGTCGGAGGCCCAATTTGCGGCCAGGCAAGATCGTCGTTCCGGCTGCTGTCCGGCACCCGCGACGCGACTGCAGGGATGGCACCGGGCACCGCCGAGGCGGCAGGGCGCGGGCGGCACCGGCGGCCCTGAACGGCCGCCGTGGTGGACAAGTCGTTCCCTATATAAAGGGCGGCGCCCTGGACCGTTAGGCTCGCTGCTTGATGATCGTGATAGTGGCTGGCGTGGCCGGGAGCGGCAAGACCACCGTCGGCAAAGAACTGGCCGGACGGCTCGGATGGGCGTTTGCGGACGCCGATTCGTTCCATCCGGCGGCCAATATCGCCAAGATGCGGGCCGGCGTGCCGCTGACGGACGCTGACCGCGCCCCCTGGCTCGCCGCAATCGGGTCCTGGATGGATCGCAGCATCGCTGCGGGTCAGTCGGCGGTGGTGACGTGCTCGGCCCTGAAACGCGCCTACCGTGATGCCCTGCTGTGCGGCCGCGACCAGGTCGCGATGGCGTTCCTGGACATCGGCGAGGCCCAGGACGAGCAGCGGGTGACCGCCAGGCAGGGCCACTTCTTTTCCGGGCGGCTGGTGGCGAGCCAGTTCGCCGAGCTCGAGCGGCCCGCTCCGGACGAGCGCGTGCACCTCATCTCGGTGGGCCGTCCCGCCGAGCAGGTCGCCGACGAGATCATCGATGTCCTCGGGCTTAAGGCGCCGTGACAGTGCGGCACCGATCCGGCTGGCTGGTGGCTGAGACATTCGTGCTGGCGGTGATCGGCACCGTCGTGTACTACGTGCTGCCCATCCCCAGTCACGCGATGCGGACAGCGTCGTGGGTTGTGGTGTTCGGCGTCGGCATGGCGGTACTGGGCTTCCTGATCCTGCTGGCTATCCGCAGGCTGCTCAGGGAACGTGCCGAGGAAAGGGCCCGCGGCCTGATCCTGCTCATGTGCCTGGCAGTGCTGTTCTTTTCATATACCGACGTGATACTCGCGCTCGAGCCTGGCCAGTTCGCCGGCCTGCACACGCGTACGGACGCCATCTACTTCACCATTTCGACGCTGTCGACCGTCGGTTTCGGCGACATCCACGCCGCGGGGCAGGCCGCACGCGCCGCGGTGACCGTGCAGATCGTGTTCAACCTGGTCTTCATCGGCGCGGCCGCGTCGGTGATCACCGGCATGTTCCGGACCAGGGCACAGCAGCGCCAGCATCGCGCGAGTGCAGGCAAGGATGCTGGCCCGGATTCGGGGGAGGGAGCCGGCCACGGCGGTCCGGCTCCGGCTGGCTGACCGGTCGCCACTGCCCTGGCCCGGCTGGTGCCGCGGCCGGGCCCGGTCGCGACCTGGTTGGCGGCAGTGCGCTGCGGGTATGCCAGTTAACGGGGCTTGACCTGCTATTTCACGGCCCCGGCGCGGATATCCGGCCCGCCTGACCCGAGGCTGGGCCCCTGGCGGCGCGCGGAGGACGGCCGGGAGCGGCGTGGGCAGCAAGGGGGCTGTCCTGGCAGGGGGCGGGGGGAGTACCGGGCTTGCTTGACGACAAGGTGCGGATACCGCGCACCGGCGTCTCGGTGCTGCGCCGCAGCCGGGTGACGCAGCTGATCGACCAGGCCGTCAGGCACCGGGTGACGCTGCTGACCGGCCCGGCAGGAGCCGGGAAGACCGTGGCGTGCGCCTGCTGGGCGGCGAGCGGGCGGGCGGCCTGGGTAAGCGTGGACGCCGATGACTGCGACCCGGCCAGGTTCTTCCAGTCCGTGGCGGCCGCCCTTACCAAGGCCGGCGGAATCACCGCAGATCAGGCCAAGGATCTCGCCGGGCTGCCCGTCGCCGAGGTTCCGCACGGTATCGCGGCGGCGACGAGGGCCCGGGCGGAGCCGGCCGTGCTGGTGCTCGACGACGTGCAGGAACTGGCCGGGGAGCAGGTGCTCGCGGGGCTCGACGAGCTCATCAGGCAGGCGTCGCACGGCCTGCGCCTGCTGCTGTCCGGGCGCTCCGCGCCGGAAGTCCCCCTGGCCCGGCTTCGCGTGTCGGGGGAACTGGCCGACATCGGCGGCGGCGAGCTGGCGTGCACCCCAGAGGAGGTATCCGAGTATTTCGCCATGCTGGGCAGGCAGCTCGGCCCGGACGAGCGTGACCAGGCGCTGCGCTGGACCGAGGGCTGGATGGCGGGCCTGCGGCTGATGGCGCTGGGCACCGCCGTCAGTGAGGCCGAGGCGCACGCGATGGTCACCGACTACGTGTGGGACGAGGTGCTCGCGCCGCTGCCGGCCAGCACCAGGGCGCTGCTGATGCGCACGTGCCTGACCCCCACCGTGCCCGTTGAGCTGGCGCAGGAGCTGACCGGTGACGTCACGGCCGCGCGCGAGCTTGAGCAGCTCAGCCGCGCGAACTGCCTGATACAGGCGGTCAGGCCGGACGCCGAGTACCGCTATCACCCGATGCTGGCGGCCGTGCTGAACTCCGCCCTTCGCCGCGAGCTGCCAGCCGAGCTGCCCGGATTGTTCCACCGGGTCGCCCGCTGGCACGCCGGGCGGGGCGACGTGCTGCACGCCGAGCAGGCGGCGGCCGGCACCGGCGACTGGGACTTCGGGCTGCACGTGCTGCATGAGGTTGGACCCGGTGCGCTCGTCTCGCGGGAGGCGCCCGAGCTCGAGGGAGTACTCGGCGCGTTCCCCGCGGAACGGCGCACCAACGACGCAGTGCTGGGGGTGGCGCTCGCCGCGGCCCGGCTCTGGCAGGGCGACGCGGACGGGGCGCTTCCGCACCTCGAGGAGGCCGAATCCGGGATCGCCGGGCTCACGGGCGACGAGCGCGACGCGATGCGGTTGTGGCTCGCCGCCCTCAGGGTGATGTCGCAGCCGAGCCTGCCGGTGGCGCAGGACGACTGGTTCTCGCACTACTGGGCGCTGGCGAGCAGGGCGCACGAGGGAGCGAGGAAGGCGGCCCAGCACAACGGGCTCGGCCTGCTGTGGCTGGCGCTCGGCGGCGCCGCCCTGCGCGAACTCAGCATCCGGCAGGCCAGGGAGGCACTGCTGCACGCCAGCTCGCAGCTGTCGGCCGGGGGAAGCCTCGCGTTGCGGGAACGCGCCAGGTCGTGGGATGCCGTGGCGTCGGCCTGGCAGGGCGACCTTGCCGCCGCGAGCCGGATCGCCGCGGGCGTGGCCGACGGCCCGCACGGACACGACGACGAGCTAGCGCCGATACTGGCGCTGGCAGCCGCGGCCTGTCACCTGGCGCGAGACGAGCTGGGTGCGGCCGCGTCGCTGCTCGACCAGGCCGACCTGGCGGCGGGTTCCGCCCAGCCCGCCGGAGAGCCAGCCGTCGTCGTGCTGACCGGGCTGCTGCGCACCCGGCTGGCCATCGCGGAAGGAAACCTCGCCGGTGCCCGTGGCCTGCTCCGGTGGCTGACGGACGCCTCGGCCGGCTCCGATGCCGTGGGCCAGCTCATCGCCGTCTTCGACGCCGAGATCAGCCTCGCGTCCGGCGAACGGGAACGGGCCCGGGCGGCGCTGTCGGACGCGCTCGGCACCCCCGCCGGGCTGGCCGCAGAGCCGCTGCAGCCGCTGACGGCTGCCGCTGCCGCAGGCTCGTTCCGCGATCCCGCTGAGCTGCCAGGTGCCGGGCGGCCCCGGCCCGAGCTGACGGTCTGCCAGGCCAGGCTGCTGATCGCCGACAACGACGACAAGGCCGCGCTCGCCGTCATCGAGCCGCTGCTGTCCGATCCCGCCCGCACGACGACCCAGGCTGACCGGCTCGCGGCGCTGCTGACGGCGTCCATAGCGCACCGTCGGCTGGCCCAG
>JASIGS010000377.1 GCA_030052355.1 Streptosporangiaceae bacterium
CTCAAGCGCCGAGATGCTGTCCTCGTACGAACCCACGCCGGCCTCCAGCCATCGCCCGGTCACCGGCACGGACTGGCTGCTCTGACCGGGTGATCCGGCCGCCTGCTCCGGCCGCCTGCGTGCGGCGGCCGGACCGAGCCCTGCGTGGCCGCTGCCGCCACTAGCCGCAGTTTCGTGGCGCCCTACCGGGGTGTCAAGGGGCCGCTGCGCAGCCGGCGTGCGGCGGGCAGCAGCCCCATCACGCGTCAGGAAGGCGGCCCGCTCGCCAGCGTGAGGCGAACCGTCTGCGACTGCCCGGAGGTGTCGGTGTACTGGACGGTTACCGTCTGGCCGGGCTTGACGTCGTTCACCATGACCGTCTCCAGCGACGACTGGGACGTCACGCCGTGACCGGCCACGCTGGTGATGACATCACCGTCGGCGAGGCCCGCGTCAGCGGCAGGGCTGCCGGAGACCGTACCCGAGATCTCGACGCCGTTGCCCGTGGCGGAGCCGCCGAATCCAGATCCGCTCTCCGACTGCCCGAGCTGCACGCCGAGGAACGCCGTGGCGCCAATGTGCACGGTGCTCGATGACCGCCCGGCCGTGATCTGCTGGCCGATCGAGGTGGCGACGCCGATCGGTATCGCGAAGCCATCGCCGGACGACTCGGAGCCAAACTGGGAGGTGTCCGATCCGGCGGTGTCCATGCCGATCACCTGACCGGACGCGTTGACCAGCGGGCCGCCCGAGTCACCGGACTGAATGTCGGCGTTGGTCTCGATCATGTCGGTGAGGCTCTCGGAGTTGCCCGTCAGCTCATCGCTGGCGGTGATCGACTGGCCGGTCGCCGTGACCGTGCCGCCTGCGTAGCTCGGCGTGCCGCCCGAGCCGCCGGCGTTCCCGATGCCCACGACTTCCTCGCCGACCGACGCCGCTGAGCTGGCGGTCGTGACTGTTTGCAGTCCGGACGCCCCGGTGAGCCGCAGAATCGCGACGTCCTTGGTGACGCTGTAGCCGACGACGGTCGCGGCGTACGTCCGGCCGTTGCCCACGTCGGTGACGCTGATGGAGGTGGCGCCGTCGATCACGTGATTGTTGGTCAGTACTTCGCCGTTCGAGGTCAGCACCATCCCGGTGCCAGCGGCCTCCGCTGCCCCGTAGTCGACGGTGGTGTTGACGTCAACGAGACCGGGGTCAACGCGCGCGGCGATGGACGAGGCATCCGTCGGCCCCGACCCGCCCGTGCTCGGCGCGGTGCCGGACGGATCGTAGCCGCCGAACGGGTAACCGCTGGACCCGCTGCCCGAGCCCGGTTCAGAGTTGCCGCCGAAGGGGAAGCCGGAGTTGCTTCCCGAGCCGGTGCCCGTACCTGGCTCGAAGCCACCGTTGGCAGACGGGTCCGTGCCCGAGGATGAGCTCACCGGCGCTGCTTTCGAGCTGTCGATCGCGTGCCCGACGAAACCGCCGACCGTGCCGATCACCAGGGCGGCCGCGACGCCGGCAGCGATTGCCCAGCCGTGGCCCCGGCGACGCCCGGGCCAGGCTGCCTCCCTGGCTGTCGGCGCGTACGCCCCGCCGGCCGGCTGGCCCCACCCCGTGTCGCCCGGTCCGTAGCCCCACGAGCCAGGGGGCTGCGGAGGCCCTGCCTGATAACCCGCCCCAGATGTGCCGAACCCCGGCGGAAGCGGCCCGGGTGGGGGCGGCGGCTGCCATGCATCCCAGCCGGCATCCGCTGAACGGCCCTCGTGGGCCTGCGCCGGGAATTCCTGGGTCTGACCGGCGTCGTCGCCCGGCGCGGACGGCAATCCCTGGTCTTGCTCGTTACTCACTGGTACAGCATCAGTGCCGAACCTAGGACTCCGGTGCAGTGAACCTGCGCGTTTGCTCGCAGTTGGCTGGCAGCGCCGGAGCCGGCAGGCCGGACCGATGCAGGGCGCTTCGTCGCCACCTCGGACGTCCGGGCTACTGCCGCGTTGCGGCGACGGCGTCCGAGCTCACGGGCACGCGAGCGGACTGCGTGCCGCCGCCAGCCAGGTGAGCGAGCACCACCCTGGCCGCCAGCCGCCCGCTGCGCACCGCGCCCTCCATCGTGTCCGGCATGCCGGTGTCCGTCCACGCGCCGGCCACCACGATCCCCGGCAGGCTGGTCTCCTGACCGGGCCGAAGCGCCGCGGACCCGCTGGTCTGCCGGAAGGTCGCACGTCGTTCCCTTGTGACGAAGAAGTCCTCCACCTTCGCGCTGGCGGCAGCGGGGAAGAGCCGGCGGAGGAGGGGCAGGAATTCTTCCCGCAGGCCCGCCGCCGGGATGTCCACGTAGCGGTCAGCGGCGGGGATCGACGCGGCCAGGTACTGGCCCGTGCGCAGGCCGGCCGCGTCGGTCTTGTCCACGATCCAGCGCACCGGCAGGTCAGCCGTGGCCGCGAAGCGGAGGCCGGTCACCTTGCCGCCGTAGATGACATGCAGGCTGACGATGGGCGAGGCGCCGAGCCGACCCCACCGCGCGGCCTCGCCGGCCAGTCCAGACGGCGCCAGCCTCGCGGCCTCCCACGCCGGGACGGCCAGCACGACCGCGGCCGCCTCGACCAGCTCGGGCTCGTCCCGCTCGAACGGCAGCTGGTCCTCGGCTGGCGCGTCTTGATCGCACTCGATCTGCACGCCGAAGCCGGCCTGATCTGGCTGGATGACCGTCGCCCGCCGGCACAGCCGGATCTGCACGCCGAGCCTGCTCAGCAGCGCGACGGCCGGCCTGCCGTGCAGCTGGCTCAGCGGCACGCAGGCGATGCCGATGTCCGCGCTGTCGCGCGCGGCCAGCCCGAGGTCGGCGAGCAGGCTGGCCGCGAGGGCGGGGTCGGCCTGGTCGGCGGCCACGTTGAGGGCGGGAACGCTGAGTGCCTCCCAGAACATCCGGCGCGCGCGGTCGCCCTGACCGTGCCGGGCAAGCCAGTCGGCGAACCCGGCGTCACCATGTGCGCCGCCCCTGGCAGGGACCCCTGAGCGCTGCGCCGCCTTGCGCAGCGCCACGACGGCGGGCAGCAGCATGAGCCGCCCGCCCACCGGCAGCAGCCGGTAGCGCGCCAGCGAGCCGGCCAGGTGCAGCGGCGGCGGCAGCGCGGAACGCCTCAGCACCGCCTGCCCGTCACCGCCAAGCAGCGTCAGCTCGAACTCGTCCTGGATCGATGCGAACTGGGTGGTACCGAGCTTGGCTAGCAGGCCGCGGTACGCGGACCACGAACGGAAGAAGATGTGCTGGCCGTTGTCGACGGTCAGGCCGCGGCGGCCGAACGAGCAGGTGGCCCCGCCGAGCCACGGCCTGGCCTCGATCAGGCAGACCGGAAGACCGGCTTCGGCCAGCTCGATCGCAGCGCTGATGCCGGCCAGGCCACCGCCGACCACGACGACCTTTCCGCCGGTCACCGCGCGAGGCCTGCCGTGCTCCGGCCGTCGCGGCCGTGATGCTGACGGCGGCTCGCCCGTGCGGCCGCTGCCACGTCCCCGTGTCTAGCCAATGCGCATCTTCCCCGTAGTGCCTGGCCAACCGGCGAATTTGCGCACAATGGTGGCAGACAATACGCCGGTCATTCTGCCGCCCGTCTTTCGGCGGGCGCATAGTACGGGAATTGTAACCGACCTTAATATCGCGCGATTCGACGATGACGCCATTAGCCGGTTCGCAGAATTCACCCTGCCTTGCCCGCTAGCGGCGTGTTCGGCAGGTCCCGTCCGTAGCCGCGACCCTGGCCGGCAGCTGGGCCCGCGGCCGGCGCCTCGGTCGCGGCCGTCAGCCGCCGGATCCGCCGCGCCACCGCCAGCGACGGCCGCCAAGGCCAGGCGTCCTGCGGTACCAGCCGCGAGCTAACAGCGCGGGTCGTGGCGTCCCTCCCCCTCAGGACGGCAGTACGCCATTCTCCATATCCGGCAAGTCCATATTTCGGGGTTAAGATTTTTGCCTTGCCGTCCAGTTTCAAGGGTCAACAACGCAATATCATGTTACGCTCCCATATCGTCTGCCCCGCCCTTGCGTATGGCAGGCGCCACGGCGACCGCCTCGCACCTAGGGACCCAGTCATGGGATTGCGCCACAGGTCGATCCGATTCAGGGTTGGCATACTCATTGCTGTTCCCGTCGTCTCCTTGATCGCGCTGTACCTCTTCGCCGCCAGCTTCACGCTCGGCGGGGCGATAGGCGAGTCGCACGCGCGAACGCTGAGGGACGACCTCATCCAGCCGGTCAGCAACTTCCAGAACCAGCTGAACATCGAACTGGGCCTAGCCGTCCGCGTGCTCGCGCACCCGACCTCCAGCACTTACCTGATGGATTACAGCGGTCAGCAGGACGCGACTCACACCGCTCTCGTCGCACTGCAGGCTGAACTGAAGTCCCCGCAGGTGACGGGCAACTCGTCGGCGCGGGAGCGGGCAGCCATCGAGGCAATGCTCACGAGCACGAACACGCTGCTCTTCGTCCGCAATGACGTCAGGGCCGATGCGATAAGCCTGGCTGGCGCTGTCAGCGACTACCTTTCCGTCATCGACGCGGGCTTCCTGGTGATGGACGAAGCGCTCGAGGAGCAGACCGATGTGCCGCTCGTGACGCAGGCGCTGGACCTGGTCAACCTGGCACGGACCGGCGAATTCGCCGCGCTGGAGGCCGACCTGCTCGTAGGCGTCACCAGTAAGGGTTACTTCCCGAACGCCGACAGGGTGGCATTCGCCGAGCTTGCGAGTCAGCGGCGGGAGTTGCTTGCCGGATCCATGGCGGACCTGGACCCCAGTTACCGGGCCATGGTGACGGCAGTCGTGCCATCCAGCCTCGATTCCGGGGTCGCCAACCTGGAGAACCAGGTCGTCGCTTCCTCCTGGCGCGGGGCCGCGCCAGCGGCGGTGGTGAGAGGGCCGGCGACGCTGCGCCAGTACGCAAAGCAAATGGATATAGGCGCCAGCCTGGCGGGTGACAAGGTGCAGGCACAGGCGCAAGGCCATGCCCACACGGTGTTCCTGCAGCTGCTGCTGGCGGGCGCCCTGGGCCTCATCGGCATCATCGCCTCCATCGCGCTGTCGCTGCTGCTCGGCAGGAGGCTGATACGCCAGCTTCGGGACCTGCGCGTGTCCGCTCTGGTTCTGGCGCACGAGAAGCTGCCGCACGTGATCGGTCTGCTGCGGGAGGGAGAGCAGGTCGACACCGCTGAGTACGACCGGCCCGCGGAGCCGACCGCCAACGAGATCGAGCAAGTCCAGCAGTCGTTCGACGTCGTGCAGAAGGCGGCCGTTCAGTCCGCCGTCGACGAAGCCAGGCTGCGTCGCGGCGTCAACGAGGTGTTCAGGAACCTGGCGGGGCGCAGCCTGTCCCTGCTGCAGCGGCAGCTGACCTTGCTCGACAGCATGGAGCGTCGCGCGAGCGAGCCAGCCGAGCTCGAGGACCTGTTCCGCCTTGACCACCTGACGACGCGCATGCGCAGGCACGCCGAGGGCCTGATCATCTTGTCTGGCGACGCGCCAGCCAGGACGTGGCGGCATCCTGTGCAACTCGTCGACGTGCTACGGGCCGCCGTCGCGGAGGTCGAGGACTACACGCGGATTCGCGTGCTGTCACGGACCTCGAATGCACTCGCAGGCCACGCCGTCGCCGACGTGATCCACCTGATCGCCGAGCTCGCGGAGAACGCCACGGTGTTCTCACCGCCGAGCACAACGGTGCGGATACAGGGCGACCTGGTCGGCCGCGGCTTCGCCGTGGAGATCGAGGACCGCGGCCTCGGAATCTCGGCCGCCCGGCTTGCCGAGATCAACGCGAACCTCGCCGATCCGCCACCGTTTGACCCGGCAGGCAGTGACCGCCTCGGTCTGTTCATTGCCGGGCAGCTGGCCAAGCGGCACAACATCAAAGTCACCCTGAAGCCCTCGGTCTTCGGCGGCATCACCGCGGTCGTGCTGATCCCGCTGGCCCTCGTCGTGGCGGACGACTACGAAGGCGACTGGCCACTGCCGGCCAGGGCAACGGCCACGGAGGTCTTCTCCGTTCAAGGGGCGGTCGCGGGGCCGGCAGCGGGCGGAACAGCTGACGGAAACGGCCACCCTGGTTCCGAACTCGACAATGGCTACGCCCGCCTTGGCCTGGCTGCTACGACCACTCCCGCCGTCAAGGCAGTCGCCGCGCCGCTCACGCCACCCGCACCAGGACCCGGTGCAGCGCCGCTGGTGCCGATGCCGGTCACCGACGCCGCACCGTCGCTTCTTGCGTCGCTCGGCGACGAGCTCGAGGCTCCCGTCACCGCTGCCGAACTCAGCGAACTCGGCCTTCCCGTCCGGGTGCGCCAGGCCAGCCTGGCACCACAGCTGCGCGACTCAGGCTCCGGTTCCCGCCCGATCGTCATGTCCGACGACGCCCAGGGCTCCCCGGCCGCGCCCGTCCTGCCTTCGCCGGAGGCTGCCAGGGACACCGTGAGCGCGCTGCAACGGGGCTGGCAGCTTGGTCGCGCGGAGGCCAGCGGCCAGTCCAGCCAGGGGGCCAGCGACGGGGCCGGCGAAGCGAGCGGCTCGGACACCGGTGCTGGCACCGACGACGCTGACTAAATGCAAGGTTCACCGACGGGAGGGCTGCATGACAGGTAACGGATCTCTTGACTGGTTGCTTGACGACCTGGTGGCGCGGGTCGCGCAGATCGAGAAGGCAGTGATCCTGTCCAGGGACGGCCTTGCCGTCGGAGCGTCCGCCAGCCTGAGCCGGGAAGACGCCGAGCACTTGTCCGCAGTCGCGGCCGGCTTCCAGAGCCTGGCGCGAGGCGTGGGCCAGCAGTTCCACGCCGGCCTTCCGCGGCAGACGATCGTGGAGATGGAGTCCGCGTTCCTCTTCGTCACCGCGGCGGGGGAAGGGAGCTGCCTGGCCGTGCTCGCCTCAGCGGATGGCGAGGCCGCCGGGCATATCGCCTACGAGATGGCGGTACTGGTCAAGCGCGTCGGCGAGCACATGGCCGTCGACGCACGGCCGTCGCCCAGAGCCGCAGAAGCAGTCTGAGCTCTGTGATCCGTGCAACCGGGGGGCCGCTGGCCGACGCCCGAGTCCTGAAGGATGTGGCCGGTGCGCTTTGCAGACTCTGACCAGAACGGCAGGCCAGCGGGGCCAGTGCCGATCAAGGTGCTGGTGGCGGGCGGGTTCGGCGCGGGCAAGACCACCTTGGTTGGCGCGGTCAGCGAGATCAGACCGCTCCGCACCGAGGAGATTCTCAGCGAGCGCAGCACGGCCGTCGACGTACTCGACGGTGTCGAGGACAAGACCACGACGACCGTTGCGATGGACTTCGGCCGCATCACCATCGGGGACGACCTCGTCCTATACCTCTTCGGCACTCCTGGCCAGCACAGATTCTGGTTCATGTGGGACGAGCTCGCGCTCGGCGCACTCGGCGCCGTCGTGCTGGCCGACACGCGACGGCTGGCCGACAGCTTCCCCTCCGTCGACTACTTCGAGCAGTGCCGCCTGCCCTTCGTGGTGGCGGTCAACTGCTTCGACGGCGCCAAGGTCTTCCGGCCCGAGGCCGTACGCGCAGCGCTCGACCTTGATCCGGGAATCCCGGTCGTGATGTGTGATGCCCGCGAGCGCCGGTCCTGCCGTGACGTCTTGATCATTCTCGTCGAGCACGCGATCAGGCTGCTGAACGAGCCTCAGCAGGTCACGACCGCCAGATGAGGGCGAGCGCGCAGTCGTCGGTGTTGCCGCGCCCGCCGAGCATGGCCTGCACCAGGTTGTCGGCGCCTGCGCTGAAGCCCGTCGTGACGAGCCGGTCCGCCTCCCCGAGCAGGCGGTCGATGCCCGCGTCAATGTCCCGTCCGGGCACCTCCACCAGGCCATCGGTGTAGAGCATCAGCGCGTCGCCTGGCCGCAGCGCTCCCCGCTCCGGCCGTTCGCGCAGGTCGGCCACGACGCCGAGAACTATGCCGCGGGCGCTGGTGAGCCGCCACGTGCCGCTGCCAGCCTCGAAGTGAGCGGCAGGCAGGTGCCCGGCAGAGGAGATCACGTAGTCGCCGGTGACCAGGTCGAGCGAGAGGTGTATGGCGGTGACGAAAGTCTCTGGCGGGCCGCCACGCTGCAAGTAGGCATTGCACGCGGGCAGAAACTCGGCGTGTGGCACCGAGCCGAGCAGGCCGCCGAAGGCTCCGGACAGCAGCAGCGCCCGGGTACCGGCGTCCAGTCCCTTCCCGGCGACGTCGACGAGCGCCAACTCCAGCACCTTGCCGTCACACGCCGAGACGAGAAAGTCACCGCCGAACGACGCCCCGCCGGCCGGGCGTAGCACCGACACCGCGTGCCAGCCGTCGGGTAGCTCGGGCAGCTGCCCTTGCGCCCGGATCCGGTCCCGCAGCTCGATGAGCATATGGTCGCCGCGCAGGCCCTTCATGCCGAGCTTCTCCCTGGTCCGGGCCAGGACATCGGCGAACAGCGCGGTGACCACGATCGTCGCCGCGATGGCCGGGTCGGCACGGTGATGCAGGAAGTCGACGGCCAGCATGACGGCGACGATCGCGAACAGAATCCGCAGCGCCCGCGGCCAGAGGAGCAAGCCGCCGGCCAGGATCGGCAGGATCATCACCCCGGCGGAGACCCAGCCGCTCGACGTCTCGGCGACCGTGACCCCGATCGCGACGACCAGAATGGCCAGGCCGGCCGCCATCCGGCGGTTCCTGGTGATGAACTGGCGCCTAAGCCGGCCGCGCTGACGTCGCGCGGTCACCTTGGCCGCGGTCCATAGTCGGTGGGTAACAACCATCCTGGCGGCACTGTACCGGTCTTGCGCGGGTTAGGGCACCAGCCTTCCACCCCGGGATCCGGGCGGCAACAAGGGGGGAACGAGCCTGGCAGGCCCCCGGTCGCACGCCAAGCCGGTGGCGCTCTGGCATTGCCCGGTACAACCGCGCCAGACTTGTCGGCAGAAGGGTGCCTGCCCGGGGACGAGCAACGGGACCCCGGAGTTCGCACGGGCGAGGACGGCATGGTTGCGATCAAGATCACGGTGGACGCGGCGATGCGGGCCAGGGATGTCTCCCGGCCCGACGCCACGGATGAGCAGCGCGCCGAAGCCAGCGGCGCAGGCGCGCCCGCCGGACAGCCGCTAACCCGCAGCGCCCTCACCCGGCCAGCCGCGCGGCCGGCGGAGCGACCGGGAGGCATGGACTCGCCACGTG
>JASIGS010000378.1 GCA_030052355.1 Streptosporangiaceae bacterium
TCCGGTACGCGGCCGGGCTAGCCAGGCAGCACGACGCGCTGCTCGTGCCGGTGCTCGCCTGGACGCCGCCAGGTGGTGATCTGGCGGACCGTCGCTATCCGTCGCCGCAGCTGCGCGAGATCTGGGCACAAAACGCCGAGGACAGGCTCAGGGAAGCCGTCAATCTTGCGATCGGCGGTACGCCGGACGGTATGGGCTTCGCTCCGGAGGCCGTCCGGGGCGAAGCAGGGCAGGTGCTGACCGGGATGGCAGCCGACCCAGGGGATGTTCTGGTCATCGGTGCCGGCCGGCGCGGCGCGGTGCGCCGCTTGCTGGCCTGCAGTGTCGTCAGGTATTGCCTGAGCCGTAGCTCGTGTCCGGTCGTGGCGGTGCCAGCGCCGGAGCTGGCGGGCGAGCTGCACGGCCTGCACGGCTGGGCGTTCAGGCACCGGATGCATCCGGAAGACCTGCAGCTGGACACCGCAGACGCCTGAGCCGGCGTCGTCCTCGCTGCGGCTGGCGGGCGCCGTGACGCGCTGTTGTGACAAGCTGGCAGTAGCGCCGTGGCGGGCCGCCGGCCGGTCCTGCCGACGGCAGTCGTGCCGGTGAACGAAGGAGGCAGCGATGCCGGAGCCACAGGGCGAAGAGCTGGCCAGAGTCCGCGCGCGCCGCGAGGAGTTGCGCAAGCGCTACCTGAAGCCGCTCGACCAGCGGCCACCCAGCACCGTTAGCGGCGTGCACCACCTGGCGCTGATCTGCAAGGACACCGAAGAGACGATCAAGTTCTACCAGGAGTTCCTCGGCTTCCCGCTGGTCGAGCTCGTGGAGAACCGTGACTACGCGGGCTCGAACCACTTCTTCTTCGACATCGGCAACCACAACCTGCTCGGGTTCTTCGACTTCCCCGGATACGAGCACCCCGGGTGGCAGGAGACGATCGGCGGCGTCCAGCACCTCGCCATCTCGGTGACCGCCGACCAGTTCGACGCTGCCAAGAAGAGGCTGGAGGAGGCGGGCGTCGACTACCTCGGACCTGACCGCGGCGCCGACACCAGCATGTACTTCCGTGACCCGAACGGCGTCGGTCTTGAGCTGTACCGGGAGGACCTCGGCACGTTCGAGGGCGAACTGCTGGTCAAGTAGGCGGTCAGCGTGTGCGCGCGTGCAGCCAGTGCAGCATCGTCGCGGCGATCGACCGGTCGGTACCCTCCTCGGGGATGACCAGCCACCCAACCAGGTACAGCGGGACGCCGAACAGGTAGAGCGGCAGCCAGAAGAAGTACGACAGGCCGGTGATGCCGACGACGGTCAGCACCGCGAAGGCGACCCGGACGATGGTCACGTCCACGCCCGAGTAACTGGCGAAGCCGGACGCGACACCGGCCAGCATGCGCCCGCGGACGGGGCGGCGCAGCACGCGCGCGCTGCTGGTGGTCTCGTGCCGCTCGCTCTGCGGACTTCCTGCGTCGTCAGGTGTCGTGCTCATGGTCCCAGCTTGCCGTCGCCGACGCGACGCCGCCATCAGGGAGCACCCCGATCCGACCCTGATAAACGGCGCGCGTGAGCAGTGCGGGTAAGCAGACCAGTGCGCGTGAGCAGCGCGCGTCGGCACTGCGTCAAGGCTGGCGGTTCTCGCGCCGGATCACCAGCCGCAGCCCGGTCCAGGCCTCGTCGATCGCGCAGATCTTGTTGTCCACCAGGCCCGTGGGCAGCGCCACCTCGCGCACGACGTTGTCCGTCATGTCGGTCGGTATCCTGGCGGCCCTCTTCGGCCAGGCGATCCACAGACCGCAGGCCGGTGCCATCCGCGCACGCAGCCGCGGCAACTCGGTCTCGAATTCAGCGCGCTCCGTGACGAAGGCCACGATCACGTCATAACGGGCTTCGTCCGCGAGGTCGGTGTGCAGACTCGCGATGTCCGGCAGGTGCCCGATCTCGTCTTCCAGCCATCCAGGCGCGCCGATCAGCGCGACCTCGTCACCCTCGCCAATGCCGAGCTTGCGCCGCAGCGGCACCGCGGTGTACTGCGCTGGGTCAGGCACTTCGCCCCCCTCCAGGCCCGGCGACACCGGTGCGTCAGAACGTGAAGCCGCCCGGCCTCCCGTTGCGGTCGGCGATGAGGCCGGCCAGGGTCGCGATGGCGATCTCGGCCGGCGCCCGCGACCCGATGTTGAGGCCGATGGGCCGGTGCACCATGGCGATCTCCTCCGGCGGCACGCCCAGCTCGGCCAGCGCGGTCACGTGCGGAGGCTCGACGCGCGGATTACCCATGATGCCGACCCAGCGTGCGCCGCACACCAGCGCGTCCCGCAGCTGCACGCCGAGCTCGGCCCTGTGGTGGTCGGTCACCACGACGTCGGCGTCCCCGTCGGCAACGCCGGTCACGCTGTCGACTACCTCGCTGTATTCGGTGCGCGCGGCCTTCGCCCGCTCGGCGTCGGGCTCGACGAGCACGGCACGGTAACCGGCGTCGGCACCGTAGCGCAGCAGGAAGCTGGCGACGGGCGAGGCGAACACAGCCACGAGCGCCTTCCGCTCGGCTTGGACGGGAGCGTGACCGTGCGCCACCTCGTCGGGATCCGGACTCGTCATGCAAGCGAGCTTGCCATCCGCACGACCCGCAGAGCAACCGGGCCGGCAGGGACTAGCCCGACGGCCGCGGTTTCTGACACAGTGTCAGGGCCACGCAACACCGGTCGCGGAGGTCTCATGCGAATCAGCGCGCGTAACCAGATCAGCGCCACCGTCACGGGCATCAACAAGGGCGAGGCCATCGCCAACGTCGAGCTCGACGCGGGAGGCACCCGGCTGGTCGCCTCGATCACCGTCGAGGCGGCGGAGGAACTAGGCCTGACCGAGGGCAAGCAGGTGGTCGCGGTCGTCAAGGCGTCCGACGTGATGGTGGCGGTACAAGACTGAGCCCGCCCGGGTACCGGCCGGCGGGTCGGGCGGCCGATCGTATCGGCTGCGTAACATGCACCTCGTGCGCTTCGGCATCATCATCCTGCCCGACCAGCGCTGGCAGCAGGCCGCGCGACGGTGGCGTCGCGCCGAGGAGTACGGCTTCGACCACGCCTGGACCTATGACCACCTGGGCTGGCGCAGCCTCGTCGACGGGCCGTGGTTCGACGCCGTGCCGACGCTCGCCGCCGCCGCGACGGTGACGTCGCGGATCAGGCTGGGCACCCTGGTCGCCTCGCCGAACTTCCGGCATCCGGTGAGCTTCGCGCGCCAGGTCACGGCGCTGGACGACATCTCCGGCGGCCGCCTGGTACTAGGCCTCGGCGCGGGCGCGGGCGGGGCCAGCTATGACGCGAACGTTTTCGGCCGGCCGGCGCTCACCATAAGGGAACGAGCCGACCGGTTCGCGGAGTTCGCAGAGCTGCTCGACCTGCTGCTACGCGAAGACCACGTGACCTGGCACGGCCGCTATTACGAGGCGGTCGGCGCGCGGAACCTGCCCGGGTGCCTGCAGCAGCCGCGGGTTCCGTTCGTGCTGGCGGCTGATGGACCGCGCTCGATCGCACTGGCTGCCCGGCTCGCAGACGGCTGGGTGACGACCGGGTACCGGCCCGGCGACGCCGGCCTGGACGCCTGGTGGAGTTCGCTCGCCGGCAAGATACGCCGCTTCGACGACGCGCTTGCGGATGCCGGCCGGGACGCGAACCGGATCGCCAAGTACGTGTCACTCGATGCTTCCTCGGTATACGCGCTGGCGAGCGCTGAGTACTTCGCTGATGCCGCGGGCAGAGCGGGTGAGCTGGGGTTCACCGACGTCATCACGCACTGGCCGCGTCCGGAGGGAATCTACGCCGGCTCGGAGTCGGTGCTGGACGCGGTCGCCGGTGGCGTGCTGTCACGGCGCTGACTTTCCCGTGCGGCGAGGCCTGGCTCGCCGGGCGTTGGCCTGGTGGCCGTCGCCGGTTCGACAGCTGCGAGTCGGGACCGGATCTGACCTGCCTCGGGAGCGTCGATCTGGCGGTACAGGGCGAGGGCCTGTTGCCAGTGCCCACCGGCTAGCTCGTGCTGGCCGGCAGCGTGATGACTCTCGGCGAGGTCCGCGTGCACGCTCGCCTGTTCATACGTATTGCCGGTTTCGGCCGCCAGCCGGAGCGCCACGGCCAGCTCCGCGCGCGCTGCGGCGGTCTGGCCGGCCCCGTGCAGGGCGCCGGCGAGGCAGCGCAGCGCCACGATTTCGCCGTACTGCCCGCCGGCCTTCCGGTACATGGCGAGTGCGTCCCTGAGGTAACTGATGGCCCGCTGGTATTCGCCCTGGCCCCGGCTGACCTCGCCAAGATTGAGTAGTCCGGACGCTACGCCGGTCGGATGATCGATGCGGCGAAAGATTTCCAAGGCCGGCCTGTAGGAGTCGGCGGCCTCGGCCAGCTGGCCGCGGCGGAGGTGGAGTGAGCCTATCCGCGCAAGAACCTGGGCTTCACCGAGCTGATGTCCGGCATCGTGGAGCACCGGCAGGGCACGTTGCAGGTGCTCGGCTGCCTGGTCGTGGTTGCCCAGATCGGCCTCCGCGTCTGCGAGGTCGGCTAGGGCGAGCGCAGCGCCGAGGCCTTGTCCGACATCCTCGAAACCCGCGACGGCCTGCCGGAAGTAGCCGGCCGCTGACCGGGCGTCGTGAAGCCACTGCTCGGTGACGCCGAGATTGTGCTGCACGCGGGCCTGGCCTGCCCGGTCGCCGCACCGGCCGTAACGCTCTAGCGCGGCATGGAATTGGGTGGCGGCGTCGCGGAAGCGGCCCCTCAAGATGTCGATGCCGCCGAGGCCGTTCAGCGCGTCGGCTTCTGCCGCTGAGTCGCCGCACAGACGGGCGGCTTGCAGAGCCTGGCTCTGGATCGTGTGTGCCTCGGGCAGGTGGCTGCCGGTGAGTAGATAGCGGAACAGCGTGCTGGCCAGATTGGTGGCGTGCCGGGGCCAGCCGTGCCTGGCACAGTGCACGACCACGGTGACCAGGTTCGCCCGCTCCCGGTCCAGCCAGGCGCGGGCATCCGCCTCGCCAGGCATGGCCGATATCAGGGCAGCAACTGGCGGGACGCGCGGCCGCCAGTGAGCTTCGGCCGGGAACAAGACGTCCATCGCGGCCGCGGTCGCGGCTAGGTAGTAGTCAAACAGCCGGGTCAGCGCGCGATGACATTGACCGTCGGCGTCCCGGGCGGCGGCTTGCTCGCGGGCGTAGGCACGCAGCAGGTCGTGCATGCCGTACCGGCCGGGCTCGGCGGCCTGGAGCAGGCCGGCCCTGTGCAGTCGGCCCAGCGCCCGGCTGGCCTGGCCGGCCGTGGTCCCGGTCAGCGCGGCGGCGGCGTGCACGTCCAGGTCGTCGCCCGGATGCAGAGCGATCAGCGCGAAGACCTCGGTGGTGTTCTCGGGCAGCCGCCGGAACGACCAGGAGAACACCGCCCGGACATCGGCTCGGTCCTCACCCGCGTCCAGGCCATCCAGCCGGTCCGTGGCAAGCTCGGCCGCCAGGTCGGCCAGCGGGACCGTTGGCCGGGCCACAGCGAGCTCGGCGGCGATGCGCAGCGCCAGCGGCAACCGGGCGCACAGCCCGGCCAGCGCGGCCGCCGCCTCCGGGTCGGACTTCGCGCGCTCGCCGATCAGCGACCCCAGCAAGACGACCGCGTCCGGCAGCGGCAGCACATCCAGGTCCAGCCGCAGTGCGCCCTCGGTCGCCACCAGTCCGGCCAGCGCATCCCGGCTGGTCACCAGTGCCACGCAGCGCGGATCACCAGGCAGCAGCGGCCGCGCATGCTCGCCGTCGCGGGCATTGTCCAGGACCACGAGCACCCGGCGGCCAGCCAGCGTGCTCCGGTAGAGCCGCGCCCGGTCCTCTGCCCCGTCGGGAATGTCATGCCCAGCCACGCCCATCGCCCGCAGAAAGCCAGCCAGTGCGTCCGTCGTTGCCACCGGCTCCTGCGGGTCATAGCCGCGGAGGTTCACGTACAACTGCCCGTCCGGGAAGAGATCAGCCACCTGGCGCGCCCACCGGATCGCCAGTGCAGTCTTGCCGACGCCCGCTCCGCCATCGATCGCGGCGATGAGCGTGGTCGGCTCAGCCTGGGTTTCCCTGGCGTCCAGCCAGTCGGTCAGGCTCGCTAGCTCTGCGTCACGGCCCGTGAAGCTGCGGACAGCCACCGGCAACTGCCGCGGCACGCCGACGTGCGCAGCCTGTCTCCCTCTCGCCGCACCTGCGGGTGACCGAGCAACCTGGGCAACGGCCACTGGAGCTGAGGGCCAGACCAGCGCGGGATCGTCGCGGAGGATCTGCCCGTGCAGCGCCCGCAATTCTGGCCCGGGCTCGCTGCCGAGATCCTCGACCAGGACATCGCGAGCGTGGCGATAGGCGTCCATCGCCTCGCCGCGGCGCCCGCACCGGTACAGGGACAGCATCAGCAGCGCCTGCAGGTGTTCACGCAGCGGATTGGCCGCGGCGAGCTGGCGCAGTTCCGTCACCGCCTCGCCATGCTGGCCCAGCTTGATGGCCGCCTCAGCGCGCAGTTCCCGTGCCTGAAGGCGCAACTCCAGCAGGCGCGGCACCTCCTCCGCGGCCAGCCGCGGCAAGTTCACATCCGACAGCGGCTCGCCGCGCCACAGATCGAGCGCGGCCCGTGCGTGAACGACGGTCTGCTCCCAGGCACCGTCGCGGGCAGTGTGGTGAGCTTGCGCCACCGACTGCTCCATGAGTGAGACATCTAGCTCACCGGACTCCACGCGGATCAGGTAGCCGCCTGGCTGCGTGATGATCCGATCTTGGCCGAGGCTGCCCAGCGCTTGGCGCAACCTCTTCATGTAGTTGCGTACCGTGACCGACGCTGATGGCGGCGGTGCGCCAGTAGGCCAAAGTTGTTCGGTCAACGCGCCCGCCGCTATTGCACGTCCCGCGTGCAGCAACAGGACAGCCAGCAAGGCTCGCTGCTTGCCGGGCGCGATGGGCAGGACAACGTCGTCGCGGCGCACGACGAGCGGGCCGAGTAGGCAGAACCGCACCCCAGCCGGCATCGGGCCCCTTCCGACGGCGCCAATCCAGCGCTACACCAGCGCTACCGCTGCCTGCGACAGTAAGGCGCGGAACTGCACTAAAGCCACATTGGCGCAGTCACGAAGCGGTAACTGACTGGTCTGCAGCGCGGGGCCTGCCACGGGGGCCGGGACCAGCACTGACGCGACCTCAGGCGGCAGTGGCTGCGAGTTCACACCGGCTGCGCAGTGCTCGACCCGAGGGTGAGGTACGCCGGATGGCCACGTCACATCTGGACCCGGGCCTGCCAGCCACGCGTGTCACTACCGGGGTACCGCCAACGGGCCCGGCCGGCGGCCAGATCCAATACCGGCCGCGGAGTATGTTCCGCCGCGGCTGGGAGGTGTTCGCGGAGAACAAGCTGGCGCTGGCCGGGCTGGGCTTCATCGTGTTCATCTTCTTGTTCTGCTTCGTCGGCCCGCACATCTACGTGACCCAGCAGGTCAGCACGCCGCTGGCGAACTCCGACTGCACGCCGAGCGCGCAACACCTGCTCGGCTGTGACGAGCTGGGTTACGACGTGCTCGGCAGGCTCATGGTGGGCGGGCAGAACTCGCTGCTGGTCGGCCTCATGGCGGCGTTCTCGGCCTGCCTGTTCGGGGCGATCTACGGCGCCGCGGCCGGGTTCACCGGGGGGCTCGTCGACGCGTTCATGATGCGCATAGTGGATGCGTTCCTGTCCGTGCCTAACATCTTCGTGCTGATCATCCTGGCCGTGCTGATCAGGCCGGGCACGATCACGCTGATGGGATTCATCGCGACGTTCTACTGGCCGCTGCCGGCCCGGCTGGTGCGCGGCGAGACGCTGTCGCTGCGTACCCGGGAGTACGTGCAGGCGGTC
>JASIGS010000379.1 GCA_030052355.1 Streptosporangiaceae bacterium
GACAGACCGTGGCTGGCACTGGCGGCGATGCTGAGGGCAGCTGGTTCCGGGAGGGACGGGGCCAGGCACCCGAGGAGGCTCAGATGTCGTGGTTCTGGATGAACGTCCCGCTGGCCGTCGTGTTCTTCGCCGCGATGAGCGGTATCCCGCTGTACATGGTGCTGCGGCACCGCAGCTGGGGCGCGGCGCCGGCCGACAGCGTCGAGCCCGCATTCGTCGCGCAGCCGGCCGAGGCTCGCGCCCTGGTGGCTGCCCAGGCGGTTGCCGCACTGTGATCGCGGGGACGACAGGGCGGTAATCGAACCGGCCCGGCCAGAGCAGATCTGGCCGGGCCGGTTTCGCCATGAAGCCACCCCCACAGACTTGGATAACTAGCTTTCTTGTACAGTTCGTGTTTGTGAAGGCTCCAACCGCCGCTGAGGAACTGCGCGGCGTCGGCCTGCGGGTGACGGCGGTACGCGTCGCGCTGCTCGACACGGTCCGCCATGGCGATCACCTTGATGTCGAGGCGATCGCCGCCGGAGTGCGCGACCGGGTTGGTCATGTCTCCCTGCAGGCGGTGTACGAAGCCCTGCACGCGCTCACCGCCGCGCGACTCGTGCGCCGCATCGAACCGGACGGCAGCCCCGCCCGGTACGAGGGTCGCGTGGGGGATAACCATCACCATGCCGTGTGCCGGTCCTGCGGGACAGTCGCCGACGTCGACTGCGCCGTGGGCGCTGTGCCATGCCTGACCCCGTCCGACGACCACGGCTTCCTGATCGACGAGGCCCAGGTGATCTACTGGGGCTTGTGTCCAGAGTGTTCCACCAGCGGTTCCTGAGCACCGTGTTCCGTCTAGTCCGAGAGGTTTCCCATGGCTGAGAACAATGACGTAATCGCCGGAGATGCGAAGACCGAGGGCGCAGGCGGCTGCCCGGTCGTTCACGGCCGCGCCCCGTATCCGGTTCAGGGTGGCGGCAACCGGCAGTGGTGGCCGAACCAGCTCAACCTGAAGATCCTCGCCAAGGATCCCGCTGTAGCCAATCCGCTCGGCGCGGAGTTCAACTACGCCGAGGCGTTCAAGACTCTCGACCTCGCGGCGGTCAAGCGGGACATCGAGCAGGTGCTGACCACTTCGCAGGAGTGGTGGCCGGCCGATTTCGGCCACTACGGCCCGCTGATGATCAGGATGGCGTGGCACGCCGCGGGCACCTACCGCATCCACGACGGCAGGGGCGGCGCCGGGTCCGGGCAGCAGCGATTCGCACCACTCGACAGCTGGCCGGACAATGTGAGCCTTGACAAGGCCCGCCGGCTGCTCTGGCCGGTCAAGAAGAAGTACGGCAGGAAGCTCTCCTGGGGCGACCTCATGATCCTCACGGGCAACGTCGCGCTGGAGTCGATGGGCTTCGAGACGTTCGGATTCGGCGGCGGCCGCGTGGATGTATGGGAGCCCGACCAGGACGTGTACTGGGGCCCGGAGACCACCTGGCTTGCGGACGAGCGCTACACCGGCGACCGAGAGCTGGAGGAACCGCTGGCCGCGGTCCAGATGGGCCTCATCTACGTGAACCCGGAGGGCCCGAACGGCACCCCCGACCCGCTCGCCGCCGCGCGTGACATCCGCGAGTCGTTCCGCCGGATGGCGATGAACGACGAGGAGACGGTCGCGCTGATCGTCGGCGGACACACCTTCGGCAAGACCCACGGCGCCGTGACGCAGGACCACATCGGCCCCGAGCCCGAAGCAGCGCCGCTCGAGCAGCAGGGCCTCGGCTGGAAGAACAGCTACGGGACAGGCTCGGGCGACGACACGTGGACGAGCGGGCTGGAGGGAATCTGGACGACCACGCCGGTCACGTGGGACAACGGCTTCCTGGAGATCCTCTTCGGCTACGAGTGGGAGAAGTTCAAGAGCCCGGCGGGCGCGTGGCAGTGGCGGCCGAAGGACGGCGCAGGTGCCGGTACCGTACCCGACCCGCACGACCCGTCGAAGCGACACGCGCCGACGATGCTGACGACCGACCTGTCGCTCCGGCTCGACCCGATCTACGAGCCGATATCGCGGCGCTTCATGGAGCGCCCGGACGAGCTCGCTGATGCGTTCGCCCGGGCGTGGTTCAAGCTCACCCACCGCGACATGGGCCCGAAGGTGCGCTACCTCGGCCCGGAGGTCCCGGCCGAGGACCTGATCTGGCAAGACCCGGTCCCCGCGGTGGACCATGAGCTTGTCGATGCCACCGACGTCGCCGCCCTCAAGCGCCAGGTCCTCGCGTCGGGCCTGACCGTGCCGCAGCTTGTGTCTGCAACGTGGGCGGCGGCCTCGTCGTTCCGCGGCAGCGACAAGCGCGGCGGCGCAAACGGCGCTCGCATCCGGCTCGAGCCGCAGAACGGCTGGGAGGTCAACGACCCCGACCAGCTGGCTACGGTGCTGCGCACGCTGGAGGGGATCCAGCAGTCGTTCAACGCGGCCCAGGCTGACGGCAAGAAGGTCTCGCTCGCCGACCTGATCGTCATCGCCGGCGGCGCGGCCATAGAGAAGGCAGCGCAGGAAGCCGAGATCCATGTCGAGGT
>JASIGS010000380.1 GCA_030052355.1 Streptosporangiaceae bacterium
GTCGTGCAGAAGGTCGGCGCTGGCGTCGTCGACCGCATCAGGTGGCAGGTGACCGCCGAGATCGGGCCGTGGGGCTACTGCTACGTATACGGGGGCGGAAACGTGGCGTGCATGCCCAGCCAGTCCGACCCGCAGCGGGTATCCGCCGCCAAGCCGCTCTTCGTGCTCGACAGCAACCCGCTAGGCCCGGGGGGTGGTTTCACACCATATTGTGCGGTCGCCACGGTTGAACAGGACGTCCGGCGGGTCGAGCTGAGCTACTCCGACGGCTCCTCCGCGTCGTTTGCCACCGTGGCAGTCGGCGGAGACCGGCTGGTCGCCTTCAGCGTGCCGAAGGACGCGACAGTGGTTTCATCCGTCGAGTACGGAGCGGCCGGGCAGGTGGTCGGCAGGCCGCGCGCCGCGATCTGGAACGGACCGCTGGAACAGTCCTGAACCGGCGAGAGCCGGTGCGGGTGTGCTTGGCTAGGAGCATGAGCTTCAGCGACAGGGTCCGCAGCGGCGAGGTCGTGTTCGGCGGGTGGTCTCAGGTGGCCGGGCCGGTCGGCGTCGGCGCGCTCGCGGGATCGGGCCTCGACTACGTGGTCATCGACCTCCAGCACGGCGGCGCGACCGAGCATGACCTGCCCGGCATGACGGCGGCGATCCGGCTCGCTGGCGCCGCGCCGATCGGGCGGGTCCGGCACGCGCACCCGGCAGACATCGGCAGGGCGCTCGACCTCGGCTGCGAGGGCGTCATCGTGCCGAACGTGGAGTCCGCCGAGCAGGCCCAAGCCGTAGTCGGGGCGTGCCGGTACCCGCCGGACGGCTACCGCTCTGGCGGCGGCGTGCTGGCCGGCAGCGCGCAGCCGCTGTGCGTGATCATGGTGGAGTCCAGGCACGCGATGGGTGAGCTCCGTGCCACCCTGCGGCTGCCTGGCGTCGACGGCATCTACGTCGGCCCGCGGGACTTGTCCTACTCGCTGGGCTGCCCGCTGGATCCGCGCGACCCCGTGCTCCGGCCTGCGCTCGAGCAGATCTGGGCCGAGTGTGAGCGGGCTGGCAAGCCGGTGGGTGTGCACGCCACCGACGGCGCGACCGCGCGGCTGTACCGGGAGAACGGGTGCCGGCTCGTGACCGTGGTGGCCGAGCCCGTGGCGCTGTCCCGGGCGGCTGCAGCGGAACTCGGCACGGCGAAGAATTAATGGCCGACCCGGCATTATGCCGCTTAGTTAGGTACAAAACACATCAAGCCGGGCGCCAATCTGAAACCAGCCGTCACGATGTTGTGCGCTTCCCTGGGCCGTGGGAAGAGCGATCTAAGCTTTGAGATGATCCGAGGCGCCTCAGCTATGGCGCCGCCTGCACAGGGGAGGCGCAAATGGGACTAATGGACAAGGTCAAGGCGCAAGCCACCCAGCTAGCGCAGAAGAGCCAGGAGGCAGCGGCTCAGGGCAAGGCCAGGCTGGACCAGGTCCAGGCCAACCGGCGCGGTGACGCGCTGCTCCGCGACCTCGGGGCTGTCGTGTACGCCGAGCGCACAGGCCGCGGCGGCACGGACAGCCAGGCCAAGATCGACAAGCTCATCGAGACGATCTCAGCGCACGAAAAGGAGAACGGCCTCAACCTCAGCCCAGACCAGGCTCAGGCGACGGTACCGCAGCAGAACTTCCCGTCGGACCAGCCGAGCCCGGACTCCGGCCAGGCCGAGCACGGTGATCCCGGCCCTGGCCCGTCCACCACGTTCCCGCCTGAATCCTGACAGCGTCTAGCGGCAGGCATCCTGGGCGGCGGTCTTCTGCTGCCCCGTGGTCGGTATCTCCCCAGCGGTGGACGCCTGCTTCGGCTTGGCCGTGGCAGGCACGCCGCGGACCGCGTGGTCGCGGCTGCCAAGCACGATCTTGATGAGCTTCAGCCCGCGGACCGAGCGGATGGCCGCGCCCGGCAGCGCGGCGCGCACCAGTCGAGCCTGCGCGGCGGCGCCCGGCGGGTACTCGATCAGCGTCCGCGCCACGTCGTGCTTGGTCCAGTTCAGCCCGGCCCGGTTCAGGCGGAAGCCGATCTCGGCGAGCTCGTGCCCGGTGCGCTTGGACAAGCCCGTGATCATGGTCCCGTTGTAGACATCGACCGATACCTTCGCCCTGGCCGCCCTGGTGCGGTCAGCGGCGCTGGGCCGGCTCTTGCCCTGGCGTTTGGAGCTGTGCCGGGTCGCCCGATGGCTGCCAGAGCCGGACGCTGACGCTATGCCGGTGTCGTTCCTTAGCCTGGTGAATAGAAGGTCGGCCGCCGGCTTGTCCCAGAGAACGGCCGACTCCCCGGTCGGGGTCCGGTAGTCGATGGAAGACAGCGGCACCGTCGTGAACGTGATGTCCGAGGGCCGCAGCCCGCGCAGCTGGTCGGCGAGGGCGAGCAGGTTGAAGCCCGAGTCGACGGTGATCGCGCCCGCCACGGCGGACAGCACGCGCTGCAGCCGGAACGGGTCAGCCAGCACGCCCGCCCGCGTGATCTCGGTGAACAACGACGACAGCAGCTGCTGCTGGTCACTGATCCTGGCTATGTCGGAGAGCGCGAACGAGTGCCGGTCGCGCGCGAACTCCAGTGCGGTGACGCCGTCAACGTGGTGTTCCCCTGCGGACATGTGCAACCCGCTGTAAGAGTCGTCCACCGCGTAGGGCAGGCAGATGTTGACGCCGCCGAGGGCATCGATGACCTTGACGAAGCCGAGGAAGTCGACCTCGACGTAGTCGTTGATGGTCAGCCCGGTGGCCTTCTCGACGGTGCGGACCATCAACGGCGGCCCGCCGAAGCCGACCGCGGCGTTGATCTTGTTCATGCCGCGACCCGGGATGTCGACCCAGGAGTCGCGGGGGATGCTGACCACCTGCACCGTTGCGTGGTTAGCGGGTATGTGCACCAGCATCAGCACGTCGGAGTTCTCGCTGATCGAGTTCCCGACGTGCAGTTCTATTTCCTGCTGCCGGGTCAGGCCGCCGCGGGTGTCGACGCCGGCGACGAGGATGTTGACGGGCCCGCTGGCCGGCGTGCCTGATGTCCCGGCGTTGACCCGGCCGAGGCTGGAGCTCACGTAGCTCGTCAGCGCCCAGGCTGAGCCCGAAATCAGCAGCGTCGCCACCGACATGACGCAGACCACGAGCAGCCGCAGGCTTCGCCGCCGGGAGCTGCGCCCCGCCTCGATCCGCCGCGCGAGGCGCTGCGAGATCCCGCGCGGATCTGGGCGGTCCGAGTCTGGGCGCGCGCGCTGGTCGCCGGGGCCACTGCCGTCGGTCATGCGCCCCCCAATCGCGCCCTTCCCGTCCCCGGCGCGGCTTCCTCCGTGCCGCCCCCGGACAGGCTAACGAGGGATCCGGCAACAGAGCGGTATGCGCGCCGGCGGGGCGGCAAGTTTGCCGCTGCCGGTCAGGGCTGATCGCGCAACTCGGTGCGCAATTCATGACTGCCGTACTGGGTGGCGCATTCGTAGTAGAGACGCTGCCGCCCACCCGGCAGCGTGATCGCTGAAACATAGCGCAGCGCGCCACCGCCGAACGGGCTGGATACTGGGCCGGCCACCGGGATGTAACGTGACACTTCCCACCGCGCCAGGCCGGTCCGCTCCTCGAAGTTCTCCGCCGCCGACGCCCTGCCGTCGAAATATGCGTACTGGCCGACAACCGCCGTCAGCCGGGTGCCCCGGGCGTACCAGGTGCCCGGCTCGGGGACCATTACCGCCTCGTCGCTGAATGCGTCGACGCTGATCATCTGATCTGCGTTGTCATCACCCTCGGTCAGCGGGTGCATGGTCGCCCATATGCGCAGATCCTGGTCGCGAAGCAGCACGGGGTCCTTGATGCCGAAGGCCTTGCTGCCGGGAAAGACGGTCTCACGAGTCCGGGCGCTGAAGCCATCAGGGCCGGTGGCGCGCAGCCTTTCGATCCGCCAGTGCTTGGAGTGAAACGTGGCGCAACTGAGGTACA
>JASIGS010000381.1 GCA_030052355.1 Streptosporangiaceae bacterium
GCCAAGGGCTTCAGGGGCACGCCCGGCTTCGACGAGTCGCGGTGGGGCCTGATCGAGCTTCCGGTGATCGAGTGGCACGGGCTGGTCTTCGCGGATGCGTCCGGCTCCGCCGGGTCCCTGCCGGATGCTCTCGCCGATCTGGAGCAGATTGTCGGGCCGTACGAGCCGGAACGGCTGGTCATCGCCGGACGGCACTCTTACGACGCGGCGTCGAACTGGAAGATCTTGTCCGAGAACTACCACGAGTGCTATCACTGCCCGAGCATCCACCCAGAGCTGTGCAAGGTCAGCCCACCGAACAGCGGTGAGAACTACGCGGCCGGCCGCACCTGGGTAGGCGGCTGGATGGACCTCCGCGACGGCATGGACACGATGTCGCTGGACGGCAAGAGCCTGGGCGTGCCGCTCCGCGGCCTGGATGAGACCGGCCTGCGCACGGTGATCTACCTGAACATCTTCCCGAACGTGCTGCTCAGCCTCCACCCCGACTACGTGATGACGCACCGGCTCACCCCGCTTGCCGCCGACCGTACGCTGATCGAGTGCTCCTGGGCGTTCGCGCCCGAGGCGATCGCCAGCCCCGGCTTCGACCCCGGCTACGCCATTGAGTTCTGGGACATCACGAACCGGGAGGACTGGGGGGCGTGCGAATCCGTTCAGCGCGGGCTGAGTTCCGAGCACGCGGTGCCGGGACCGCTTGCTCCCGACGAGGACGCCGTTTACCAGTTCGTCACGATGGTGGGTCGCGCCTACACCGGGGAGTCGGTGTGGGACCGCGAGGTCGCGGTCGCTGGTTAACAGCCTTTATTAAGGGAACGCCCCAGTCCGCCCCGCCGCCTGCAGCACCCGCAGCGCGTTCAGTGTGATCATCTCGTTGGGCCCGCCCCGGCCCCAGTCCACGACCTCGGGCGCCACGGTGCTCGGCGGCGGCCGCCAGTAGTAACCGTCCGGACGCCAGCGCCCGTCGGGCAGACGCCGTCGTTCCAGCTCATCGAGCGCATCGCTGGCGCGCGGATCGGCCGCTTTGCCCATTCGGGACAGCACGAGCAGCGCCTGCAGAATGTCGTAGTGCCAGTACGGCGGGTACCGGGGCGCCAGCCACGTGCGGTTGATCACCGCGCCGGTGCGCAGGCTGCGGAAGAGCCGGTGTTCGAGCAGCAGCTCTGCCGCCCGCCCGGCCGCGCCGGCGGCGGCCGCGGAGCCGGTCGCCGCCGCGTACTCGTGCAGACCCCAGGACGTGGCCAGTGTCTCGTGGAACGACGAGCGGTACCCGGTCGCCTTGAACTCGCAGTTCCAGCCGCCGTCCGGCCACTGCCAGGTCATGATCTGCCCGGCCAGCGTGGCAACACGCGGGTCGGCGGCCAGCCCCAGCCGAGAGCAGGCGGCCAGCGCGTTCCCGTGGATCGAGGCGTGGCTGCGTGGCAGGCCGTCAACGACGGGGACCGGCCGCAGCCGGCCAAGGCCGGCGAGGACCGAGTCCGCGGCGGCGACCGCTCGCGGCTCTAACGCTGGTATCGCAAGCTCGACCAGCGAGACGAGGCGCCAGTGCGCGCCGGTCCACTTGCGATAGAAGGAGACGCCGAAGCCCCCATCGGGCTGCTGGCCGGACAGCAGGGCGGCCACCTTGGGCCCGTCGAGGATGACGCCATCGTCCTCGGCAGACGCGTCGCCCAGCAGGTCACGGCGGGCCAGCATCCTGATGGCCGGCTCGTCGGACTGCAGCAGCCAGTCCACGGCGTCCTGCGTCCGGGCGTCCACCATCGCAGGTTATCGACGACGAAGGCGGACATGCCAGGCCGTTCCGGCTTATCCTTACGGCCAGGGCTGCCCCGTTTCCTGTGGCGACGGCGGGAGTCTGCACCCCCCATCGAGCGTGAGGATCCCGGTCGTGAGCCTGCGTGACATCCCCGTGAACACCCTGGCCGGCCAGCCGTCGACGCTTGGCGAACTTGACGCCGGCACGCTGCTGGTCGTGAACGTCGCCTCCAAGTGCGGCCTGACTCCGCAGTACGCGGGCCTCGAGGAACTCCAGGACAGGTTCGCCGGACGCGGCTTCTCGGTTGTCGGCTTCCCGTGTAACCAGTTCGGCGGGCAGGAGCCGGGCAGCGCCGAGGAGATCGCGGAGTTCTGCTCCGCGACCTACGGGGTGACCTTCCCGATGTTCGAGAAGATCGAAGTCAACGGGGCCGGGCGCCACCCCATCTACGCCGAGCTCACCGCGATCCCGGACGCCGACGGCGAGGCAGGCGACGTGCAGTGGAACTTCGAGAAGTTCCTTGTCGGCCCGGACGGTTCCGTCCTGCGCCGGTTCCGGCCGAGGACAGCGCCCGACGCCCCGGATCTGGTGTCAGCAATCGAGGCGAGCCTGGCGGACACGCTCTAGCGGGGTCTCGCCGTGAAGCGCGTCAGACGACGACGGCTCGCTACCGGGCGTGCGGCCAGTGGCGACAGCTCGGCCATGGGCGGACTCCTCCGCAACGCGCTCGTCAGCAGCGCACTCATTCCTACTGCCACGGCTGTTGTGGCGGCTGGTGCGCTGGCTGCCTACCCGGCCTTCCGTGGCGCTGCGGCCATCCTCAGTACGCCGGCGGGGTCAGCCGCCGTGGTCGGCGGCGGCACCGCCGCCGCGGGTGGCGGCCTGGCCGTCGGCGTCATCGGGCGGCCGGGAACTCAGCCTTCATCCGCCCTGGGGCCGTCCCCGGCGGCGACGCCCTCGCCCAAGCCTGTGCATACATCCGTCGCGTTCAACGGCACGGCTGCCGTTGGCGCGCTGTTCGTCAGGGAAAGTGATGGCCAGCTGCGGCACTTCTGCACCGCCTCGGTCGTGCACAGCACGCAGCAGGACCTGGCCATAACTGCTGCGCACTGCATGCAATACGTGACGGCGAGCCTCTACGGCGATGTCTACTTTGCCCCCGGATACCACGACGGCAAGTTCCCCTATGGGCTCTGGATTGTCCGCCAGGTGTTCGTCGACAACAACTGGCGGGAGCACCACGACGCTAATGACGACTTTGCGTTCATCATCGTCGGCAAACCCGGTCAGCAGATCGAGAAGAAGACCGGCGCGGAGAAGCTCGAGACCAACTTCAAGCTCCCGCAGTTCGTGGAAGTCGTGGGTTACCCGGACCCGACCAACGAGCCGGTGAAGTGCGACGGTCCCGTCTCCCGCCTGGGGCTGGCCGGGTATCAGCAGATCGTGTTCGACTGTGGCAACTTCCCGGACGGGACGAGCGGCGGTCCGTTCCTGACGCACGTCAGCCGCAAGACAGGAGACGGCGACGTCATCGGGGTGATCGGCGGCTACCAGCAGGGTGGGGACACACCGAGCGTGTCCTACTCGGCGAGGTTCCTCGATAACGTGGCCGACCTGTACAAGCAGGCAACGACTCCGTCTCCTTCGCCATCACCGTCTCCGTCTCCGTCAGCGGCTCCTTCTCCTTCTCCGTCCTGACGGTCCGGCGCTGCCTGGTCCACCGCGTCTCGGGCCCGTGGGATAGGTCAAGGCTTGTCGGTGTGAATCTCCCACACGTTGCCGTCCGGGTCCTTGAAGTGCGCGCAGCGCTTCCCCCACCAGCGGTCTTCGGGAGGACGGATGAACTCGACCCCCTTCGCGCTCAGTTCCTCGTAGAGCGCGTCCACGTCGTCCACCCGGGTGACGATCACCGACCTGGCGCCGCGGGGCGTGTCGTGATCGACGTCCGCCGGGCTCAGCAGGTCGTCCGCGCCGCCCTGGTCGAGAAGCAAGAGCGCGTCCGCGCCGAGGATGAATGCGGCGGAGTCGTCGTTGCCGTGCTCGAACTCCAGCCCCAGGACGTTCTCATAGAAACCGCGGGAGCGCTTGAGGTCGCTGACAAACAGGAGCGTCATGTAGCCGTCGGCCTTCATGGCCATCTCGGTGCCTCCGTTGGCTCGCCTTCTGCGATGCTATGGCAGAGGTGACGGAGCGCGCCGGCGCGATTAATCGGGTCCCTCGGGCGTCGCTCGCTGCAGGCCGGCTTATCGGCAGATCGCGCTAGTGTTGCCCGGGTGAGCGTTACCGGGCGCGCGGCCGACGACGAGCTGACCCTGCTGAAGGCGGCCGCCGCAGGCGACGAGGCGGCGTTCGGCGAGCTGGTCGGGGCCCACCGGGCCGAGCTGCGCGCGCACTGCTACCGCATGCTCGGCTCGCTGCACGACGCCGAGGATGTGCTCCAGGACGCG